>NZ_JBMOWQ010000215.1:0-6564 GCF_049310485.1 Pseudomonas sp. GZD-209 | reverse complement strand
CTGATGAACCGATCTCCGTACAGAATCGCAAACTGATTCATTGCACTTTTCCAATCATGCGCCGCCGAGCCCCAATTCGCCGTGATGTTTCGCAGCCCCAGCCAGATCAGTTTGGTGGCTGCGTCATCGTTCGGAAAATGGCCCCGGGTCTTGATGATCTTGCGTAGCTGAGCATTGATGCTCTCAATGGCGTTGGTGGTGTAAATCACCTTCCTGATGGCCGGTGGGAAGACGAAAAATGGAATCACTCGATCCCAGGCGCGCCTCCAGGCAGCCACCACCGTCGGATATTTCTCGCCCCACGGCCCGCTCTCAAACTCATCGAGTGCTTGCTCAGCCGCTTCGGCATTGATGGCTTGGTAAATCGGTTTCAGCGCTTTGGCCAGCTCTCGACGCTTGTCCCACGCCGCATAGTCCAGGCTGTTGCGGATCAGGTGCACGATGCATGTCTGCAACGTCGTCTCTGGAAATACTGCGCTGAGGGCTTCTGGCATGCCTTTGAGGCCGTCGGTCACGGCAATCAGCACGTCCTCGACGCCACGCTTCTTGAGATCGTTAAAGACCTTCATCCAGAACTTTGCACCCTCGGTGTTCTCGATCCAGATGCCCAGGATATCGCGCGTCCCGTCGGGAAGAACGCCCAGCGCCAGGTAAATGGCCTTATTGCGCACCAGGCCTTCTTCGCGGATCTTCACCCGCAGCGCATCGAAGAAAATGACCGGGTACATCGGCTCCAGTGGCCGCTGCTGCCACGCGCCAATCTCTTCCATGACCTCGTCTGTCACAGAGCTGATGAAATCGGGTGAAACGTCGGTTCCATACTGCTCGGACAGGAAGGCCCGTATCTCTCTGACCGTCATTCCACGGGCGTACATGGCGATGATTTTGTCATCGAATCCGGTGTAACGGCGCTCATGCTTGGGGATCAGAATGGGCGAGAAGCTGCCGTCACGGTCCCGAGGGATATCCAGCCGTAGCGGGCCATCGCCTGTCAGCACAGTCTTGCCACTCGTGCCATTGCGCTGGTTGGTCTCATCCTCTGGGCGCTGCGCGCCCGGAGGATAGCCCAGGTGATGACCAAGTTCGGCGTTCAGGGCTCGCTCGATCAGTGCTTTCTTGAAGGCGGCAGAGGCCTCCTCAATGGCCTCGGCGGTCATCAGCGGGGTCGCGGAAAACTGTTCAAGCAGCTCTTTCGGGACCTTCGGTAACTCTCGAAGCGGTTTCTTTTTGGTTGGCATACATGCACCTCTTACTCATGGTATGCCCGAACACAAAATTTCTGACACCCTCCTGATAGGCCACAGTTGGCAGCCTTGTTGGCAGGACGCAGTATCGAGGTGGGCGTTGCCGGCCCCTCACACGTCTCAAGCCATGCGCCAGGGCAGGCAACCATGGCCTGACAGGTTCGGCACGTTGCAACAAATGTAGGAGCGGATTCATCCGCGATGCGCCGCGCGGGCGGCGCTCGATCTTGAGAGCGCTGCACCTCTGTCGCCATGCACCTGGTGGCCCACATGCGATTTCAAGACAGGCCCTTGGGCGTCACACCGCTGGGCCTGGGTAATCAGGATTGGGTGAAGGCCACCAGGTGCCTGGCGGTGTTTTTGCAGCGCCTATGAGATCGAGCGCCGCCCGCGCGGCGCATCGCGGATGAATCCGCTCCTACATTTGTTGCAACGTGGCCATGCCTGATAGGCCACAGCTGTCCGCCTTGTTGGCATGACGTGGTAACGCGGTGGGCGTTGCCGAGCCCAAAAATCTCACTCCCCCTCCCGCACCATCTCCAAAAACGTCGCTACCACCCGGCGCGTGCGCTGTTCGCTCAAACACACCAACGTCTCCGTCAAATGCCGCTGACAATCGACAATCGGCAACGCACACACCCGCGCATCAGCCCCAAACTCCGCCGCCGAAACCACCCCAACCCCAATCCCCACCACCACCGCCTCCCGCGCCGCCTCACGCCCCTCCACCTGGATCGCCGAACGAATCCGCAAACCCGCCCGCTGCATTTCCTCCTCCAGCGTCTGCCGCGTCACCGACCCAGGCTCACGCAGCACCAACGGCGTGTCATCCAGGTCCGCCAGGCTGATCGACCCCCGGCTGGCCCATGGATGCTGGTGCGACACGAACGCCACCATCGGGTCGCGCCGCATCGGCACGCAAAACAGACGCTCATCGTCGACATCGCGCCCCAACAGGGCCAGGTCAGCCTGATAGCTGAACAGCCGGGCCAGCGACTCGTCGGTATTGCCCGTCTCGATCTTCACCTGGATACCCGGGTAGCGCTGGCAGAACCGGGCGATCTGCGGCAGCACGTGCACCGGCGCATCCACCGCCAGGGTCAGGCTGCCGGTGTGCAGGGCGCGCGAGTCCTGCAGCAACTCGACGGCCTCGGCCTCGCAGGCGAACAGACGCTGGGTCACCCCCAGCAGGCGCTCGCCCAGGTCGGTCAGTTGCACCGAACGCTTGTTGCGCTGGAACAGCAGCACACCGTAACGCTCCTCCAGCTTGCGCACCTGGTCGGACACCGCCGGCTGGGTCAGGAACAGCTTCTGCGCCGCGCGGGTGAAGCTGCCTTGTTCGGCGACCGCATGAAAGGCTTTGAGTTGAGCGTGGGAAACCGACATCGAGCACTCCGCTTACAAGCTGGGCTTATGAGTGAAATACGATAAATCGATTTTATTTATCAGTCAGCAGCTGTTTCCATGTGTTTCAACCTGACGCCATCGCCACAAGCGGTGGCCCCAGGCCATGGCCTCGCCCCGGTCACGCCAGACCGCTGCCGCCATCTGACCAAGTGACGTCCCTCCGTCACGCAGTGCGCACCACAACAACAAGACAGGCGTTTCTTCACATTCTGCCGGCACACTCACGCAAGAGGTCAGAGTCAAATGAATCAATCCCTGGGCGCCATCAAGCGTTGGCGCATGCAGATCTTCGCGATCACCTGGCTGGCTTACGCCGCCTTCTACTTCACCCGCAAAGCCTTCTCGGTGGCCAAGCTCGGCATCGGCGAAGACCCGACCTTCATGCTCGACAAGGCCGCCATGGCCAACCTCGACGCCATCTACCTGGCTGCCTACGCCGTGGGCCAGTTCACCTGGGGCATGCTCGCCGACCGCTTCGGGCCGCGTGTGGTGGTGCTCGGCGGGCTGCTGATCTCGGCAGCCGCAGCGGTGGTGATGGGCAGCTACGCGACCTTCCCGATCTTCGCCACCTGCATGCTGATCCAGGGCCTGGCCCAGTCCACCGGCTGGGCCGGGCTGTGCAAGAACATCGGCAGCTTCTTCCCGGCCGCCCAGCGCGGGCGGGTGCTGGGGTTGTGGAGCTCGTGCTACGCCTTCGGCGGCCTGGTGGCTTCGCCGTTCGCCGGCTGGTGGGCCTACACCCTGGTCGGCACCTGGCACGCGGCATTCTTCTCCAGCGCCGTGGTGGTGGCCCTGGTGGCCGTGCTGTTCTTCATCTTCCAGCGCAACAAGCCCGAAGACGTCGGCCTGCCGGCGGTGGAGCCAGAGCCGCAAAGCATGGCGCCGGGGGGCAACCTGTGCAGCGTCTGGGCACCGCTGCGCGAGATCCTGCGCAACCGCACGGTGCTCACCCTGGGCCTGGCCTACTTCATGTTGAAGCCGGCGCGCTACGCCATCCTGCTGTGGGGCCCGGTGATCGTCTTCGAACAGATGCCCTCGGTGGGCAAGGTCGGCGCGGCGATCATCCCCACCGCCTTCGAGCTGGCTGGGTTGCTTGGCCCGATCATCATCGGCCTGGCCTCGGACAAACTGTTCGGGGCCCGGCGCATGCCGGCCTGCGTGATCAGCCTGCTGCTGCTGACCATGGCCCTGGCCGGTTTCATGGCGGCCATGCACAGCGGCAGCGTGGTGCTGGTGGTGGCCTTGCTGTTCGTCATGGGCCTGACCCTGTATGGCCCCGACTCGATGATCAGCGGCGCGGCGGCCATCGACTTCGGCACGGCCAAGGCCGGCGCCACTGCCGCGGGCTTCGTCAACGGCTGCGGTTCGGTGGGCGCGGTGCTCGGCGGCCTGCTGCCGGGGTATTTCGACAGCGTCACGGTGTTCATCGTCTTCGCCGGCACCGCGCTGTTTTCCGCCCTGGTGCTGATCCCGCACTGGAACAGCCGCCCGGCCAGCGCCATTGCGGCCAATGACGTTGCCCCCAACACCAGCATGGCGATCAAGCCACTGCGTACTTGAAGGAAAGCAAAGCGATGAGACCGTTCTGGCTGCAACAGGCGCTGGACCAGGAAGACGAGGCCCTATGCCCACCCTTGCAGGGCGACGCACGCTGCGATGTGTGCATCGTCGGCGGCGGCTACACCGGGCTGTGGACCGCGTTGATGATCAAGGAACAGGCGCCGCAGCTGGATGTGCTGCTAATCGAGGCGGATATCTGCGGTGCCGGGGCCAGCGGGCGCAACGGTGGTTGTGCGCTGTCCTGGTCGGCCAAGTACTTCACCCTGGAGCGTCTGTTCGGGGTGCAGGAGGCGGTGCGCCTGGTCAGCGAGTCGGAGCGCAGCATTGCGGCCATTGGCGCGTTCTGCGCCGACAATGGCATCCGCTGCGATTTCCGCATGGACGGCACCCTGTACACCGCCACCAACCTTGCCCAGGTCGGTGGCACCGATGCGGTGATCGCGGCGCTGGAACGGCGCGGTATCAACTCGTTCCAGCGCCTCGAGCCTGCGCAGTTGCAGCGCCTGGCGGGCTCCGAGCGCCACTTGGAGGGCTGGTACTCACCGGCCGCCGCCACCGTGCAGCCCGGGCGGCTGGTGCGCGGCTTGCGCCGGGTTGCCCTGCAGCGCGGCGTGCGCATCCACGAGGGCACGGCGATGACCGGGCTGGAGCACGGGGCCCCGGCGCAGGTGCGTACGCGCACCGGCACCATTCGCGCCGACCGCGTGGTACTGGGCCTCAACGCCTGGATGGCGCGGGCCTTCCCACAGTTCGAGCGCAGCGTGGCGATCGTTTCCAGCGACATGGTGATCACCGAGCCATGCCCGGAGCTGTTGCGTCAGATCGGCCTGGACAGCGGCGTCAGCGTGCTCGACTCGCGAATCTTCGTGCACTACTACCACAACACTTCCGATGGTCGGCTGATGCTCGGCAAGGGCGGCAATACCTTCGCCTATGGCGGGCGCATGTTGCCGGTGTTCGACCAACCATCGCCGTACCAGCCGCTGTTGCGCGAGAGCCTGGCCGATTTCTTCCCGGCCCTGGCCGAGGTGCCGCTGGCAGCGAGCTGGAACGGGCCTTCCGACCGCTCTGTCACCGGCCTGCCGTTCTTTGGCCGGCTCGATGGGCAGGGCAACGTCTTCTATGGCTTCGGCTATTCGGGCAGCGGGGTAGGGCCGTGCCACATGGGCGGGCAAATACTGTCGTCCCTGGCCCTGGGCCTGGACAACCCCTGGACCCGCTCGCCGTTGATCAAGGGGCCGTTGGGGCAGTTCCCGCCGGAGCCGATTCGCTACCTGGGCTCGCTGATGGTGCGCAATGCCATCCGGCGCAAGGAGCACGCCGAGGATCGCGGCGCCAGGCCGCGGCGGCTGGATGTGCGGCTGGCCAAATTCGCGGCGGCGGCGGGCAAGGCGGACAAAGGTTAACCCAGAGTAGGGCCCTTCGCGGGTACTGTGGGAGCGGGTTTACCCGCGAACAAGCTCATGCGATTTCTTGTCGATCCGCAGCGTTTGGGCGTATAAACTCTCCCCACTTTTGGCCGGTCGCTTCCTGAACCGGCCCTTGAAACAAGAGAGTTGAAATGGGCGCACAGTGGAAAGCCAAGCATAGAGAGACCGCGGCCAACGCCAAGGGCAAGATCATGGGCAAGCTGGCCAAGGAGATCCAGATCGCCGCCAAATCCGGCGCCGATCCGGACATGAACCCGCGCCTGCGCCTGGCCATCGTCCAGGCCAAGAAAGCCTCGATGACCCGTGAGACCCTGGAACGCGCGATCAAGAAAGGCGCTGGCCTGGACGGCGAGGCCGTGCAGTACCATGCGGTAAGCTACGAAGGCTTCGCCCCGCACCAGGTGCCGTTGATCGTCGAGTGCCTGACCGACAACGTCAACCGTACCGTGGCCCAGATTCGCGTGCTGTTCCGCAAGGGCCAACTCGGTGCCAGCGGCTCGGTGGCCTGGGACTTCAACCACGTCGGCCTGATCGAGGCTACCCCGGAAGGCGACGCCGACCCGGAAATGGCGGCCATCGAAGCCGGTGCCCAAGACTTCGAGGAAGGTGAGGAAGAGGGCTCGACCCTGTTCATCACCGACACCACCGACCTCGACGCCGTGCAAAAAGCCCTGCCTGAGCACGGTTTCACCGTCACTTCGGCGAAGATCGGCTACACCCCGAAGAACCCGGTAAGCGCCGCCAGCCTGAGCGCCGAAGCGCTGGCCGAGGTCGAAGCGTTCCTCGAAGCGATCGACGAGAACGAAGACGTGCAGAACGTCTATGTCGGCCTGACTGACTGAGCCGAGTGACGCCATCGAGGGGGGGGGGGGGGGGGGGCGGGGGGGGTGGGGGGGGGGGGGGTGGGGGGGTGCATGGGAGAG
>NZ_JBMOWQ010000214.1:0-1164 GCF_049310485.1 Pseudomonas sp. GZD-209 | reverse complement strand
GGGCAACACCCTTGAGGGGAAGTCCGGTTCCCGTTTTAAATTTGGGGGGGTTTTTTTCCCCCGCGATTTTTTTGGACAGCTAGCATGACCCCCACCTTCGCCTCCCTCAGCCTCGCCCACCTGCGCACCCTCGACTGCCTCTTGCAGCTGAAGAACCTCAGCCATGCCGCCGAGCGCCTGGGCTGCAGCCAGCCCGCACTGAGCCGCCAGCTGGCACACCTGCGCGAAGCCTTCGACGACCCGCTGCTGGTGCGCCAGGGCCGTGGCTACGTGCTCAGCGAGCACGCCGAGGCGCTGGTGGAGCCGCTGCGCCAGGTGCTCGAAGAACTCAATGCCCTGCGCCAACCGGCGGCCTTCGACCCGGCCCGCTGCGAGCGACGCTTCTGCCTGGCGGCCTCGGACTACGTGGCCGAACACATGCTGCCGCAGTTGGTGGCGGCGCTTGAGCAGGAGGCGCCGGGGGTGTCGCTGGAGTACCGCACCTGGCAGGCCGGGCAATACGCCTTGCTCGCCAGTGGCGAGATCGACCTGGCCACCACGCTGTTCGACGAATCGCCGCCCAACCTGCACGGCCGCCTGCTCGGCGAGGACCGCGCGGTGTGCCTGATGCGCCATGATCACCCGCTCACCACGCAGGCCGCACTGAGCCAGGACGACTACCTGGCCTGCAAGCACGTGCGGGTGTCCGGCGGCGGCGACAAGGACAGCTTCATCGACCGCCACCTGCGCGCCCAGGGCCGGCAGCGGCGGATCAGCCTGGAGGTGCCGTTCTTCAGTGCCATGGTGCCGGTGATCGGCAACGGCCAGGCGCTGGCCACGGTGCCCGAGCATATCGCCCGCCAGCTGGCCCGCCTGCATGGGCTGGCCTGGCGACCGTTGGGCTTCGTCGAGCATACCCAGCGCTACTGGGTGGTGTGGCACCAGCGCCTGCAGGCCTCGGCCGAGCACCGCTGGTTGCGCAACCGGGTGTTCGAGCTCTGGCGCCAGTCGCAGTTCGGCGTGCAGGGCGGGCATGCGCCTTTGCCATAGGAGCTATGCGCGAAGCGGGGTTATTCGGCTGATGGCGAGCGCCTAGACTGGTTGCCACTGTGTTGCCTGTACCGGCGCCATCGCGGGGGGAGGAAGCTCCCGCCACAACACCCCGGGGGAAGGGGTGTTCCACGA
>NZ_JBMOWQ010000213.1:0-38377 GCF_049310485.1 Pseudomonas sp. GZD-209 | reverse complement strand
TTTACTTGCGGGGCAACCCCTCCTCCCCACCCTCCCCATGGCGATGTCCCCCCCCCCCGCGATGAGGCCCATGGCCTCACCGCAACCCTCAAGGAGCCCGCCTGTGACCCCCGAACAATTCCGCCAACACGGCCACCAACTGATCGACCTGATCGCCGACTACCGCCAGACCGTCGCCGAACGCCCGGTGATGGCCCAGGTCGAGCCCGGCTACCTCAAAGCCGCCTTGCCGGCTACCGCACCGCAGCAGGCCGAGCCCTTCGCCGCCATCCTCAAGGACGTCGACCAACTGCTGATGCCCGGCCTGTCCCATTGGCAGCACCCGGACTTCTACGGCTACTTCCCCTCCAACGGCACCCTGTCGTCGGTGCTGGGTGACTTCCTCAGTACCGGCCTGGGCGTGCTCGGCCTGTCCTGGCAGTCCAGCCCGGCCCTGAGCGAGCTGGAAGAGACCACCCTGGACTGGTTGCGCCAGCTGCTGGGGTTGTCCAGCCAGTGGAGCGGGGTGATCCAGGACACCGCCTCCACCAGCACCCTGGTGGCGTTGATCTGCGCCCGTGAGCGCGCCACCGACCATGCCCAGGTGCGCGGCGGCCTGCAGGCCCAGGCCAAACCGCTGATCGTCTACGTCAGCGCCCACGCCCACAGTTCGGTGGACAAGGCCGCGCTGCTGGCCGGTTTCGGCCGCGACAACATTCGCCTGATCGCCACCGACGAGCAGTTCGCCATGCGGCCGGAGGCGCTGCGCGAGGCCATCGAACAGGACATTGCTGCCGGCAACCAGCCCTGCGCCGTGGTCGCCACCACCGGCACCACCACCACCACCGCGCTCGACCCGCTGCGCCCGATCGGCGAGATCGCCCAGGCCCACGGCCTGTGGCTGCATGTTGACTCGGCCATGGCCGGCTCGGCGATGATCCTCCCCGAATGCCGCTGGATGTGGGACGGCATCGAGCTGGCCGACTCGGTGGTGGTCAACGCGCACAAGTGGCTGGGCGTGGCCTTCGACTGTTCCATCTACTATGTGCGTGACCCGCAGCACCTGATCCGTGTGATGAGCACCAACCCCAGCTACCTGCAGTCGGCGGTCGATGGCGAGGTGAAGAACCTGCGCGACTGGGGCATCCCGTTGGGCCGCCGGTTCCGCGCGCTGAAGCTGTGGTTCATGCTGCGCAGCGAAGGCGTCGAGGCCCTGCAGCAACGCCTGCGCCGCGACCTGGACAATGCCCGGTGGCTGGCGGAACAGGTCGAAGCCTCGGCTGAGTGGGAACTGCTGGCGCCGGTGCAACTGCAGACCCTGTGCATCCGTCACTGCCCGGCGGGGCTTGCGGGCGATGCCCTGGATGCGCATACCCGTGGCTGGGCGGACCGGTTGAACGCATCGGGCGATGCCTATGTCACCCCGGCCACCCTGAACGGCCGCTGGATGGTGCGGGTGTCGGTGGGCGCGCTGCCGACCGAGCGCGAGCATGTGCAGCGGTTGTGGGCAGGTTTGCAGGCTGTTGTGATGCGCTGACAAGAGCAAGATTCGATAGGCCAGGGGCCTCGACATCAAGATCAATACCGAGTCGTCAGCGGTTTGAATGAGCAGGCCCCTAAGCTGCTGGTATGTACTACTTGAGATCGCATCTAGTCATATTTGCCATCCAAATCTCTAAGTTTCGTAGGACCTTTCTTAAGCTAATCGGCGGCCGAAAATAGACCACTTCATGTTGCTAGCGTGCGGGCTTTCATTCCCAAGGAAGCAGCACAATGAGTCAGCGCATGAACATCCTCGGCAAAGGCCAGGGGCTGGACGGAGACTTCACCAGCACCGGCGCCACTTGCCTTGCCACCCAAGCCCGGGGCACCACCTATGGTCGCCGTTGGCTGCTCGAAGGCGACAAAACCACCCCCTGCCCACGGTGCGGCAAGGAAGGCAAGATCATCGACGGCGAATCACGCTGGTGTCAGGATGGCATCCCCGCCGCAGTCGACGGCACTCCGGTGGAATGTGGGTGTGCGCCAGGCAGTAATCATGTCCTCGCCCCCTTGGACCAAAGGGTTGCTGCACATACAGCCCCGTCACCACAAACCTTTGCAGCCAGCCCGTACATGGCGTCCGCGTACCAGCCTCGACACCCCCTGAGTAACGTGGCGGCCCATGCTGTCTCAACGGTTCCTGATGGACTGGAGCCCGGCTTTCATATCGTGCAGCACGGCACTTCGTTCCCTCAACTGCTCATGAAGCTGTTCGACAAGCATGGGTCAGTGCCCGTGGCCCGTCTGCAGCGGTTGAATCCGACCTTCAATCAAGGTTTCAAAGCGGGCGAGATATTCGTGATTGGCGACCCGAGTAACGGGCATGCCTGTACCCGCGAAGAGGCTCAACTGATGGCAGCGGCCGAGCGGGCACGGGAGGCATTGGCCGATGTGGGCCATGACCAAGCGAACTTCATGATGCGCAATCAGGCTGAGATCGCAAGCTTGCTCAGTGATGTGAGCCTATCGATGGGCGTTGCTCAAGCGATGATGACCAAGTCGCTCGAAGAATTGCAAACCACCTTGCGCTACATAGAAAAACTACATCAACAGCAGTTTCTCGCTCACGGACATTTGAAAAGTCCGGAGTTTTTCAATCAGCGCAAAAAACTCTTCCAGCAACTGGACGCGCAGCTGAAGATGAGCTTCCTTAACAAACATATGGATTTGGGCAGCCATGAAACCCTGCGGCGAGGCTTGGGCATATCCAGCAAAAGCCTGATCCATCACTGGAACAAAGCGGGTGCGCCAGGGGCTATTCCAGGGTACGCCACGCACCTGGATAAACTGGCAAGACTGTCTCATTACCTGAAAAATGGAGGGCGTGCGGGTATTGTGATTGGCGGAGCATCATCTTTTCTGAAAATCAAGGAGGCCTGTCGTGCCAATGAGTCAGAGGCCTGCAAAAAGATTCGTTTTACTGAGGCGGGGAGTTTTACATTCGGCCTCGGCGGTGGGGTAATGGGCGGTACGCTCGGAAAGGGTGGCGCTCTGTTTGTCTGCCTGGGCTTAGGCCCAGTCAGTGCCACCGCGTGCAGTCTCGTCATGGTTGGCGCCGGCTCGCTGGCAGGTAGCATGGGTGGAATGAAAGGAGGGGAGATGCTTGGTGAGATTATCTACGAGTACATAGAAGAATGAGTGAGTTTTGGCGTAGCGGTTGGGGTATGGCGCTTATGGTCACACCGTTTCTGATTGGGCTCTCGGGCGTCGCCTTGCATGCTCAGTTGGCATGTTCACGTGATTTCCAGACACTCCTTAGATCGCTGGAGAAAAGCCCCGGAGTTCCATGGCTAGTAAACTTATGGGGGCGCAACGGATTTTATTCTCGTATGTCGTTAGTGTGTGGCATAGCTGGCATGATTTTCTGCCCTGATCACTGCATCAGAAAAGGAGCGCTGGATATCACCGACTATGAAAAGTTTCCGCGGCGGCTCAAGAGGCGTCTGAATATAGCTTCAACCCTGCTTATCGTTGGTTTTTCGTGGTTCATGTTGGTGGTCGTGTTGATGGAGTGAGCGAAAGCAATCATGACAACTTAACGCGGGTATGGGACTGTCAGTTTTCTGTGTTAGGGCCGGCAATGAGGCCGGCAACGCCCACGCTGAAATTGTGTCGAGCCAACAAGGCGGCTCCGGTGATGGCACAGGAGAGACTGGCCCGAAACAAACTGTGGGAGCGGGTTTACCCGCGAAGCGCCGCGCGGGCGGCGCTCGATCTTATAGGCGCTGCAAAAACACCGGCAGGCACCTGGTAGCCCTCACCCAGTCTCCCGTCATGCACTTGGTGGCCATTACCGAATCCTGATTACTCAGGGCCAGCGGTGTGGTGCCCAAGGGCCTGTCTTGAAATCGCATGAGGGCTATCAGGTGCAGGGCGACAGATCTGCAGCGCCCTCAAGATCGAGCGCCGCCCGCGCGGCGCATCGCTGGCAAGCCAGCTCCCACATCTGTTTCGGGCCAATTATGACTGTGAAAGTACCGCTGCCCGCCCTGGGGCATGGCTTGAGACGGGTAGTGGCTAACCAGATCACACCGCCCCGCGCAACAACACCTTGAGCGACGCATCGAATTGGCGCAGCGCATCGGCCTGTACCGTCTGTTCCTCATCCAACTGACGCACCAGCTCGACCCCCTCGGCCGGCTTGCGTGCCACCCCTTCGGCACGGCTGATGTAGGTCAGCTGACCATCGAAAAAGCGTGCCGCCACGCTGGCCTGGATTGCCTCGTCCCCCGCACTGGCCAGCTTGCTGCGGGCCTCCAGCAGCACGATCACATCCGGGCGATCGGCCAGCAGGGTATCGAGGTCCTCATAAAAGGTCACTTCGGCAAACTCCTGGGCCAAGGACTGCGCCAACCATGCATAAGCCTGGTTGCCGCCCAGGGTCGCCACCGGCGTGCTCCTGGCCGTGCCGGGGGGGGCCTGGTCGCGGTGGCGTTGCAGGTAGTCGAGCGTTGCGGCGGCGTTGCGCCCGAGCAGGACGGCCACGTGCTGGCCGTGGCCGAGGGTGACGCTGGACAGCTCGGTGGCTGAGTAAAAATGCCCATAGGGTTGCGCGCCAGGCTGGTTGGCTGGGCTGGCACAACCGGTGAGGGTGGCGAGCAGGGCTAGCAATGCTGCGATCATGCCGGTTTTCATGGGGGAGGCCTTGTCGATGTGCGAATGGGGCCATTCTCCCGGCGGCCTGCCATCAACGGAACTTGATGGCAGGCATGGTGGCTATCGACGAAGTTGATGGTTCAGCCTGGGCGGCCCATGAACTGCAGGATCCGCTCACGCAGCCAGCGCTCGGCCGGGTCGTTGTCGTGGGCGCTGCTCCAGGCCATCGACAGCTCGGCCTCGCTGATCTCGAACGGCGCCGGGTCGGCGCGCAGCCTGCCGTCGTCGGCCAGGGCGCAGGCCGCGTAGTCTGGCACCGTGGCGATCATCTCGGTGTTGCGCAGCAGCGCGCGCAGGCTGCCGAACTGCGGTACAGCCAGCACCACCTTGCGGCAGCGGCCGATGCGCGCCAGGTCCAGGTCGATGTTGCCGCTCATGTCGCCGGAGAACGACACCATCACATGGGGGCGCGCGCAATATTCGTCCAAGGTCAGTGGGCCGGGGCGATCATCGGCACGCAGCACCCGCACGCCGATATCGCGCAGTTTGCGGCGCTTGGCGTTGGCCGGCAGATCGGTGGTGTAGCTGACCCCCACTGAAATCTCGCCCGAGGCCAGCAGGCCCGGCATCAGCAGGAAATTGGCCCGGCGCACCACCACGCTGATCTGCGGCGCCTCCTCGCGCAGCGCTTCGAGCAAGGCCGGGAACAGGCCGAACTCGGCGTCGTCCGACAGCCCCAGGCGGAACACGTTGCAGCTGTTGGCCGGGTCGAACGCCTTGGCCCGGCTGATCGCCGCCGAGATCACGTCCATCGCCGGGCCCAGTTCATTGAAGATCTGCATGGCCCGTGGCGTGGGTTCCATGGCCCGGCCATTGCGAATCAGCAATTGATCGTCGAACAGGTCGCGCAGGCGGGCGAGGGCGGCGCTCACGGTGGGCTGGGTGATGAACAGCTTCTCGCCGACCCGGGTGAGGTTGCGTTCGATCATCAATGCCTCGAACACCACCAACAGGTTCATGTCGACGCGGCGCAGGTCGTTGCGATTCATTCGGAGGGCCTTGGGCGCGGGAAATGGCAGATTCAAGCACAGTTCATGCCGCTTGGCTTGTGCCGATTTGCCCCGCCAGCGGCCCTGACAGAGCCACACTATCAGCCCTCAATAGCGCTTCTATTAGACCTCTGCCCAAGCTCGGCTAGTCTTTCCCGTGGCCCCGCGAAAAGCCGTCGCGGCGGGTGCCCGCGTGGCCGCCGGCAACCCCCTTGCCAGCGCCGTCACGCCACCCTGGCGAGCCCATGTCGGCGCAGACCGACCACACCTGATGAGGGGTAGGCACGAGCCCTTGGCTCGGCTGATCGAACACCTGGCATTGCGTCTGGAAACGCGCCCGGAATCTGAAACGACCCGACCCAAAGGTAGAAGCAGATGTCGAACGAATCGAAATGCCCGTTCCATCAAACCGCTGGTGGTGGCACCAGCAACCGAGACTGGTGGCCTGACCAGCTCAACCTCAGGATCCTCCATCAACACTCGGCCAAGTCCAGCCCCGACCCGGACTTCGACTACGCCAAGGCGTTCAACAGCCTCGACTTCCAGGCCCTGAAAAGGGACCTGACCGCCTTGATGACCGACTCCCAGGACTGGTGGCCAGCCGACTTCGGCCACTATGGCCCGCTGTTCATCCGCATGGCCTGGCACAGCGCCGGCACCTACCGCATCGGCGATGGCCGCGGTGGCGCCGGCTCCGGCCAGCAACGCTTCGCCCCGCTCAACAGCTGGCCGGACAACGTCAGCCTGGACAAGGCCCGGCGCCTGCTGTGGCCGATCAAGCAGAAGTACGGCAACAAGATCTCCTGGGCCGACCTGATCGTGCTCACCGGCAACGTCGCCCTGGAATCCATGGGCTTTAAAACCTTCGGCTTCTCCGGCGGGCGCGCCGATGTGTGGGAGCCGGACGAAGACGTGTACTGGGGCTCGGAAAAGGTCTGGCTGGGCGGCGATACCCGTTATGGCAAGGAGCAGGTCAAGGCCCAGCCGCCAGGGCAGGGCGACCTGGTGGCCGAGCCGGCCAAGCATGGCGAGGAGCAGAGTCGCGACCTGTCGGCCGAGCGCAACCTGGAAAACCCGCTGGCGGCTGTGCAGATGGGCCTGATCTACGTCAACCCGGAAGGCCCGGAAGGCAACCCTGACCCGGTCGCTTCGGGCAAGGATATCCGCGAGACCTTTGGCCGTATGGCCATGAATGACGAAGAGACCGTGGCGCTGATCGCCGGCGGTCACGCCTTCGGCAAGACCCACGGCGCCGGCCCCGCCGACAACGTCGGCCCCGAGCCGGAAGCGGCCGGGCTGGAACTGCAAGGCCTGGGCTGGAGCAACAAGTTCGGTACCGGCAAGGGCGGCGACACCATTACCAGCGGCCTGGAAGTGACCTGGACCTCCACCCCGACCCAGTGGAGTAACGAATACCTGAACAACCTGTTCAACTTCGAGTGGGAACTGACCAAGAGCCCGGCCGGCGCCCACCAATGGCAACCGAAGGATGGCAAGGGCGCCAACACCGTGCCGGATGCCCACGACCCCGCCAAACGGCGCGCCCCCTCGATGCTCACCTCCGACCTGGCGCTGCGCTTCGACCCGATCTACGAACCCATCGCCCGGCGCTTTAAGGACAACCCCGATCAGCTCGCCGACGCCTTCGCCCGTGCCTGGTACAAGCTGATCCACCGCGACATGGGCCCGCTGGCGCGCTACCTCGGCCCGGAGATGCCCAACGAAGAGCTGCTGTGGCAAGACCCGCTGCCCAAGGCCGGCCCTCAGCCCAGCGACGCCGATATCGCTGCGCTCAAGGCCAAGGTGCTGGCCTCGGGGCTGAG
The DNA here is from genome assembly GCF_049310485.1 of Pseudomonas sp. GZD-209. Classification (NCBI taxonomy): domain Bacteria; kingdom Pseudomonadati; phylum Pseudomonadota; class Gammaproteobacteria; order Pseudomonadales; family Pseudomonadaceae; genus Pseudomonas; species Pseudomonas sp. GZD-209. The sequence goes on along the minus strand of NZ_JBMOWQ010000213.1, from coordinate 30,888 downwards.
CGTCGGTGAACTGGTGTCCGCCGCCTGGGCCTCGGCTTCGACCTTCCGTGGTTCGGACAAGCGCGGCGGCGCCAACGGCGCGCGCCTGCGCCTGGCACCGCAGAAGGACTGGAAAGCCAACCAGGGCGTGGACAAGGTGCTGACGGCGCTGGAGAAAATCCGCAGTGAGGGCGGCAACAAGATCTCCCTGGCCGACCTGATCGTGTTGGCCGGCAATGCGGCCGTGGAGAAAGCTTCCGGCCTCAGCGTGCCGTTCCGCCCGGGACGTGTGGATGCCTCGCAGGAGCAGACCGACGTCGAGTCGTTCGCCGTACTCGAACCGCTGGCCGATGGCTTCCGTAACTTCAGCAAGGACCGCTACAGCGTCAAGGCCGAGAAACTGCTGCTGGACAAGGCCCAACTGCTGACTCTCACCGCGCCCGAACTGACCGTGCTGATTGGCGGCCTGCGCGTGCTCGGCGCCAACCATGGCGGCAGCAAGGACGGGGTGTTCACCGACAACCCCGGGGTGCTGAGCAACGACTTCTTCCGCAACCTGCTGGACATGGGCGTGGAGTGGAAGCCGACCTCGGCGGACAACGAGCGTTTCGAAGGCCGTGATCGCAAGACCGGCCAGGTGAAGTGGACCGGTAGCCGGGTTGACCTGGTGTTCGGTTCACACGCCCAGCTGCGCGCCTTGAGTGAGGTGTACGGCAGCAGCGATGGCCAGGACAAGTTCGTCAGGGACTTCGTCGCGGCCTGGTCCAAGGTGATGGAGCTGGACCGTTTCGACCTGAAGTAGGCCCCGCCGCAGGGGCGCCTGGCGCCCCTGCGTATCGCCCGCGCCCCCGACGTGTCGGGGGCCGGCTTGTCTTCACCCTTCCTGCAACAACGCCGCTCCGGTGCACGGGCTCAGAACCTGCCGTCCAGGCCGATCCTGAACATCTCGCTGCGCTCATCGCTGCCCAGCGCGGTCTTGTAAGACAGCCCCACCCGCCACGCACGGCCAAGGCTGAGGTCCAGGCCCAGGTCCAGGTCCATGAAGTTGCTATCCTGCGGGTCGGGCGACAGGCGATACAGCAGCCCATCGCTGCCCTGGTCGGTGTAGCGCATGCGGTAGTCTTCGTTGCGGCTGAAGTTATGGCCCCAGGCCAGACTGACCCTTGGGGTCAGCACGCCGACGTTGGTCTGGATGTCGTAACCCGAACGCAGGCCCAGGAACGAGGTCACGTAGCGCAGGTCCTGCTCTTCATAGGACAGGCCGTAGACACCGCCGCCGCGCTCGCTGTAGGCGTCGAGGCGGGTGTAGCTGCCATTGATCCGCGCGTAGGGCGCCAGCGACAGGGGGCCATGACGGTACTCGTAGCTGGCGGTCAGCGAGGCGAACAGCTGGTCGGCGTCCCGCGAGCCGTGGGCGTAGCCGTTGGACGGGTCGGCGGTGACGTAGCGCCGCGCGTCGAAGCGGATGCGGTTGTAACCCAGCAAGGCGTCGATATACACCTCGGACAGCGGATTGACGCTCAGGTAGGCCGCCAGGCCCAGGGCGTCGCCCTCGCTGCGGCTGTCATGCTCGCCGACATCGGTGCGGTCGTTGCCGTAGCCGATACCGAAACCGACCACCGCGCGTGGCGACAGGCGATAGTCCATGCCGGCGCTCAGGCCGTAGGTGGTGAAGCTGTTGTCGTCGGCGCCGCGGGCGCGGTTGGAGCCGGTGTTGACGAAACCGTCGGTCCAGAACGCCAGCGCCTCTTCGCGGCATTCGCCGGAACTGGCGCGGGCGCTGTCCTTCTCCTGGCGCCGCTGTTCGTCATCATTGTCCTGGCCGTTGCCTTCGAGCTCATCGCGCAAGGCCTTGCCCAGGCTGCCCAGGCTGACGTCGTCGCGGCCGTGGCGCACGCTGGCGTTGAACGAATCACGGTCGCAGGTGGGGCGGTGCAACTGCTCAAGGCGGCGGTTGAAGTTGTCCATCTGCGTGGTGGCGAAGCGCTCGGCGGCGCGCGACTGGGCGTTGAGCAGGCCGATCACCTCGGGGTCGCGGGTTGGGTCGGGGCGCGCCTGCACGGAGAAGGTGACGCTGCTGCTGGCCAGGCTGCCGCCGGTGTTCTGCAGGCTGAAGGTCACCACCGCAGTGCCTGCGAAGGCCGCCGACGGCACGAAGCGCAGGGTGAACGGGCCGCTCATGCTGGCTTTGCCCGCCGATGCCGGTGTCACGGTCAGCAGGCGTGCGCGCAGGAACGGGCCGCCACTGGCGCCACGGGTAAGGTCGACGCTGGCGCTTTGCCCGGCCACCAGGGTTTCGCTGGACGGCGGTACCACGATGGCCTGGGCCAGCACCTGCAGGTTGTAGCTGCGGCTGCCGCTGGCGCCGAGGGCGTCGCTGACGGTGATGGTGAAGGTGCTGGTGGCAAGGGTGGTGGCTGTGCCGCTGATGATCCCGGTCGCCCCGTCGAGGGTCAGCCCGGCCGGCAGGCTGCCGCTGCCCAGGCTGTAGCTATAGGGCGCAGTGCCGCCAGTGGTGGCCAGGCTGGCGCTGTAGGGCACACCTTGGGTGGCATCGCCGAGGCCTGGGGTGGCCGGGCTGATGGCCAAGGTCGGCGCGGACACGCTGAGGGTCACCGTCGCTGGCGCCGAGGTGCCGCCGATGCCGGTGGCGGTGTAGGTGAAGCTGTCGCTGCCCGAGTAGCCGGGGGTAGGGGTGTAGCTGATGGTAAGGCCGCTGACCAACGCCGTGCCGTGACTTGGCCCCGTGCCCACGGCCACACTGATGGCCGCGCCGCCACTGAGGCTGAGGGTGATCGGGTTGGCTGTGCTGTTCGCCGCTACCGTGGCGCTGACCGCGCCCGCGATCGGCGTCTGGCTGGCGACGGTCAGGGTGTAGGTGCGGTCGCCGGTGAAGCCGGTATTGTCGGCGGCCTGTACGGTGAAGGTGAAGCTGCCGGCCGCACTTGGGGTGCCGGTCAAGCTGCCGCCAGGGGACAATGCCAAGCCGTTGGGCAGCGAGCCATTGGACAGGCTGTAGCTGTACGGTGCGCTGCCGCCGCTGGCGCTGATGGTCGTCGAATAGGCCGTGCCCACCGTGGCACCGATAAGGCTGGCTGGCGTCAGCGTCACGGTAGGGGCCTGGACGGTAACGGTTACCGTGCCTGGGCTCGAGGTGCCTCCAGGGCCGGTGGCGGTGTAGGTGAAGCTGTCGCTGCCGGCGAAGCCGGGAGCAGGGGTGAAGGTGATGCTGGTGCCGGCGGCGCTGGCCACGCCGTTGTTGGCATTGGTCGCCACGCTCACCGAGGTTGCCGGGCCGCCACTGAGGTTGAGGGTGACCGGGTTGGCGGAGCTGTTGGCCATGACGGTGAGGTTGAGGTTGCCGGCCACCGGCGTGGGTGCGTTGACGCTACCGGAGTAGGGTTGCGAAGCGCTGAAGGCGAGGCTGTCGGTGGCAGTGACGGTGAAACTGTACGGGCCGGCGCTTGTCGGCGTGCCGGAAAGCACCCCCGAGGCACTCAGGCTCAAGCCGCTCGGTACTGCCCCGCTGGTGACCGCGAAGCTGTAGGGCGCTGTGCCGCCGCTCGCGGTCAGGGTCTGGCTGTAGGCCACGTCCTGCGTCAGCGCGTTGAGGTTGGGCGGGGTGATGCTGACGGTCGGGGCGCCGATCGTCAGCGTGTAACTGCGTGTGGCGACCTGGCTATTGGCATCACTGGACTGGACGGTGAAGTTGAAGCTGCCGGATACGGTCGGCACGCCGCTCAGGGTCCCTGAGCTGGACAAGCTCAAGCCGCTGGGCAGGGCGCCACTGCTGAGCGTATAGCTGTAGGGCGCGATGCCGCCACTGGTGGCGAACGTCTGACTGTAGCTGCTCCCGGCGTTGCCGACCGGCAGGCTGGCCGGTGACAGGCTCAGGGTCGGCGCGGCGATCACCAGCGTATAGGCGCGCTGGCCACTGAAGGTGTTGGCGTCGGTGGCAGTTAGGGTGAAGTTGTAGGTCCCCGTCGCACTGGGCGTGCCGGTGACCAAGCCGCTGGGCGACAGGGTCATGCCGCTCGGCAGGCTGCCGGCGCTGACCGCGTAGCTGTAGGGGGCGCTGCCGCCACTGGCGCTGATGCTCTGGCTGTAGGGCACGCCATAGCTGCCATTGGACAGGCTGACGGGCGCCACGCTGATGGTCGGCGCGGCGACGTTAACCGTGTAGCTGCGGGTGCCGGTGGCGCCGTACTGGTCGGTGCTGCGGATGTCGAAGCTGAAGTTGCCATTGGCGCTCGGTGAGCCGCTGAGCACGCCAGCGCCGGAAAGCGTCATGCTCGGCGGCAGTGCGCCGCTGCTCAGCGCATAGGTGTACGGCGCGGTGCCGTTGCTGCTGCTAAGGGTCTGGTTGTAGGCGTTGCCGGCAGTAGCGGCCGGCAAGCTGGTCGGGGTGATCGCCAGGATGGGCGGCGACACTGTGACGCTCACCGTGGCCGGCGCCGAAGTGCCGGTCGCGTTGGTCGCGGTATAGGTGAAACTGTCGGCTCCAGAGTAACCGGCGACGGGGGTGTAGGTGATGCTGGTGCCGCTTGCCGTGGCGGTGCCATGCGCCGCCGCGCTGGCTACCGCCACGCTGGTTGCGGCGCCGCCGGAAAGGGCCAGGGTGATCGGGTTGGCACTGCTGTTGGCGGCCAAGGTCGCACTGACTGCACTGGCGATTGGCGCAGCGGGGGTAGTGTAGGTAAAGGCGTTGGTCAGCGTGGCTGTGCCACCTGAGGTCGTGACGCTCACATTGACCGTGCCGGCACCGTTGGCTGGCGTGGTGGCGGTAATCGAAGTGGAGCTGTTGACGGTGAAGCTTGCCGCTGACGTACCTGCGAACTTGACCGCGGTGGCGCCGGTCAGGTTGGTACCGCTCAGGGTCACCGCGGTCCCACCGGCGGTGCTGCCGTTGTTGGGGGTGACGCTGCTGAGGGTGGGCGTGGCGGCGGCTGGCTTGACCGTCAGGGTGAACTGCGCGGTACCGGCGGCGTTCCAGTCGCTGTCCCACACCGAAACATAGAAGGTCTTGGTGGTGGCCGTGGTGGGGGTGCCACTGATGGTGGTCACTGCTGAGTCCACCGACTCGGCAACCTCCAGGCCGGCCGGCAGGCACTTGACGGCGGGGTCGTAGGACGGGTCATTGTTGTCGCATTCGTACCAGCCGGTGTAGGAGCCGGTACCGCCTACGGCATTCAGCTGGAAACTGTACGGGACCCCTACGGTGGCATCGGGCAGGGTGCCGCCGGCCGGCGAAATGGTAGGCGCGGCATAGGCCAAGGCGGTCAGTGCCTGTGCCAGCCAAAGCAGGGGCAGAAGGGTACGGGCCAGCCATGGGCGCAGGTACGGGAGTTTTATGTTCATTGGGCTTCCTGCCATTGACCGCCGTCGGGTTCAGGGCTGTTTTAAGGGAGTTGTCGCAGGCCCTGGTGCGTATCCGCCGGCGTTGGGCCGAGCCTGGGCATTGCGGGGGAGAGAGGGCAAACGTTGCATCCGGACTGCGAAGCCCTGCTCACCGTCGTCAATGAAACCCAGGCGCCGGTACAACTGGCGCGCCGGGCTGAAGCTGTCCACGTTCAGGGTGCAGGCTGCCTGGCGCTGGTCGCAGACCGCCAGCATCGCCCTGAGCAGCGCACTGCCCAGGCCCTGGCGCTGCCAGGCCGGGAGTAGCGCAATATCCACCACATGGGCTGCCTGTTCGCCGACCTGCACGCACAGCCGGCCGATGGGCGTGCGCTGGTGTTCGACGACCAGGAACCCGGCATCGGCATGCTGTGTGGCGTAGTGCTGCTGTTGCAGCTGCGCCTGGCTGTGCAGGAAGGCCAGGCGCTGGCCTTCGCTCCAGCCAGGGGCGGCACTCACCTCGGCCCAGCGGCGGGCCACGAACAGATCGCGCAGCAACGGCCAGTCGCCCTCGGTCTGCTGGCGCAGACCCAAGGGCGTCATGGGGGTGAGCTGCGACGCCAGGCGATCCAGGAGCTCGGCTGCGTTCATGGCTTGACCGGGAAATCCCCTTCCACGCAGATGTAGTACACCATCGCCAGGGACGGTTGCACGGTGCTGCGTGGAGTGGGCGTCGGCTTGGCGGAGCCCGCCTTGCCGAGGGTGTCCGGCGCCAGGGTCCGGCCCGCCGTCGCGTTCGGGTTGAACGAGAGCAGGGTGCGTGGTTGCGCCAGCATCGTCTGCGTGGTGGGCTCGTTGGTGGCGCCGGTCGCGGCCAGGCCGCTCTGCACGTTGATCCGGTGGCTGTGGGCCGCCAGATGGGTGGAGTCGAGGGTCACCGTGCTGTCCCCGACTTTCTTGCCCAGGACGCGTGAGGTGAGCCCAGGGGCGGTACCCGCGCCGATCGGCACCTGGTTTCTCAGGTCGGGCACGCAGAAGTCGACACGCCCATCACCGCCGTAAGTCGTGCTCAGGATGGCGAACAGCGCCGGATAAGCCTGGACGCTCAGTTTCTGCCCCAGGCAGGGTACCCAGCACTGCGGCGTGTAGTTGTAGGGGAACAGCCGGATTTCGCCAATGAATGCATTCATGGAGTGTTCTTCCGTCAGTTGAGGGCTGTCAGTAGCGCGTCGGGTAGAGGCCGCTCATACAGATGATGTAGTTCAGCGGCAGCGACGGCATCATGTTCGCGTGCGCAGGAGGCGGCGGGGTGCCGGTGCTGCTCACGGTGAGGGCGTTGAGCTGGACCATCGTCGCCGCGGCCGTCGAGGTGCTGTAAAGGCCGGTAATGGCGCCGGCCTTGACGAACACGCCATAGGTGCGGTCGTTGTTGTTCAGGGTGTCGCCTGGCTCGGCATCGGTCGCCTGCAGCGCGCTGGCGGTGAAACTGTGGGCGTGGGACGGGGTGTTATCCGCCGTGAGCGTGGTGGTTTCGCTGCCCATGGTCTGGCCGGTCACGCGTGGCGTCAGGCCCGAGCCCTGCCCCTGGCCCACCACCGCGCGCCCGCGCAGGTCGGGCAGGCCGAAGGTCTGGCCGGCCGTGCCGCCATAGGTGTTGCCGATCAAGGAGAACAGCGCCTCGTTACCGTTGATCGGCAGCGCGGTGCCGTCACAGAACGCCCAGTCCCTGGGCGCATAGTTGCCGGCGAAAAGGCGGATTTCGCCCAGAAATGCATCAGACATGTCATACCCCTGGTCGTGTCGTTGTGGTGGTCAGGAATGCGGCGGGTACAAGGCGTTGGCGACACAGATGCAGTACGTCAAAACCAGGGACGGTTGCATGTTGTCCACGGGCGCGCCGGGTGTGCTGGCCACGGTGGCAGGGTTGATGATCACCGCGCGGTCGGTGCTGGCCTTGACGTAGGTCTTACTGGCGGCGACCCCCGAGCCGTTGCGGCAGACCGCCGGGAGCCCGTATTCCGGGGCCGTGTTGCCCGAACCGGCGAGGCTGATGCCGACCGTGTGGTTGTGCTCTGGCAGGATCTGCGCGGGCACCGCGACTTTCTCCGCCCCGCTCTTGGTGCCCCGCGCCGGGTTGCTGTCGGTGCCCACCGCCACCCGCCCTTGAAGGTCCGGCAGGGCGAACGTGGCCGTGCCGTCGCCGCCGTAGGTGGTGCCGAGCAGGGAGTAGAGCGCCTGATACTGCCTGATGTTCAAGGTGCGGCCGTCGCATGGCAGCCAATCGTTTGGTGCCCAACTGAACGGGAAGAGGCGAATTTCGCCCAGGTAGCCATCCATCTTCGTGAACCTCCGTTGGTACGAATTCCAGACACTCGAAAGGGCTCACGCCCGTTTGCGGGGTGAGCGGAAAGACGACAATCAGAAATGAAGAGACAGCGACCTGGTCAGGTGCTGCGGGTTTTCACGACATCCATTCGTGAGCAGGCATGAGCGTTTCTTCCTTGGGCTCTATGTACGAGAGAGGGGCATCCAGGGACTTATTACCGGGAAGCTGGGCTGATCCTAATCCGAATAATGGTTAATTGCCATTACTCTGTTCAGGGTTTTTCCGGAAATTTTTCAAACGAGCGTTTTAGGGTGTTTCGCCGGCCTTTTGACGCCATGATTACGGCATTTCGCTACGCGAAATGCGCTCATCACGGCGAGGCCGGCGGGGCACACGGGGATCAACGAGGGACCGGTGTCGGCGCGGGGGATGGGCTTTGCGGCTCGACGTCGTGCAGGGAGATGCGCGCGGTTTCAGGCAGCGCCAGCCCGCCCAGCAGTGCGAGCAAGGCAATCACCACCAGGTAGAACGCCGGCGCCAGGCGGCTGCCGCTCTGCTCGATCAGCCAGGTCGCCACCAGCGGCGCGGTGCCGCCAAACAGGGTGTAGGCGACGTTGTAGGTGATCGCCGAGGCGGTGTAGCGGCTGCGGGTCGGGAAGCATTCGGACAGCAGCGCAGCGGTGACCACGCCACTCATCAGCGCGCCCACGGCCAGCAGGATCACCCCCAGCAATGCCCCCGACATCGAGCCGGAGCTGGCCAGCCAATAGGCAGGAAACACCGCCAGGATGACCCACAGGCAGGTCACGCCGATGGTCCGCCGCCGGCCGATGCGGTCGGACATGGCCCCGGCCAGCGGGCAACCAACGGCGGCGAACAGCAAGGCGACGGTAGTCACCAGCAGCGCCTGGGCACGGCTGAGCTGGCCGACGGTCTGCAGGTAAGTGGCGAAGTAGGTGGTGAACATGTAGAACGACAGCGCCGTCAGCGAGATGAACGCGCCCAGGTTGCGGATGGTGCGGCCATGGTGGCGCAGGGTGTCGCCCAGCGGCGAGTGACTGTGTTGCTTGCCCTCGGCCATGGCCTGGCGGAATGCCGGGGTTTCCTCCATGCGCCAGCGCAGGTACAAGCCCACCAGCCCCAACGGCGCGGCAATCAGGAAGGGCACCCGCCAACCCCAGCTGTTCATCGCCTCGGCCGACAGACTGGCCTCCAGGCCATAGGCGATCAGCGCCGCGCAGGCAAAGGCCGAGAAGGTCGAGACCGGCACGAAACTGCCGTAGAACGCGCGCTTGTCCTGCGGCGCGTGTTCCATCAGGTAGGCGCAGGCGCCTGCGTATTCGCCCCCGGCGGAGAAGCCCTGCAGGCAGCGGGCAAGCGTGAGCAGGGCCGGGGCCAGCACACCGATGCTGGCGTAGGTCGGCAACAGCCCGATCAGGGTGGTGGAGCCGGCCATCAGCAGGATGGTCAGCGACAGGATGCGCTTGCGCCCCAGGCGATCGCCGAGGGCTCCGAACACGATGCCGCCCAGCGGGCGCAGGGCGAAGGCCACGGCGAACACGGCGAAGGTCTTGAGCAGGGCGACGCTGGGGTCTTGGCTGGCGAAGAACTGGCTGGCGATCAGTGTCGCCAGAAACCCGTACACGGCGAAGTCGAACCATTCGACGAAGTTGCCGATGGCCGAGGCGGCGATCACCCGACGCAGGGTGGCGGGTGGGACCTCATGGGGGATGGACATCACTGTGCTCTCCGATGGTCTAGGCAGCCTGGGCGAATGCGGCGCAATCCGGTTGCGCCGTCGTTGTTGTCAGGTCAGTAGACAGGGGGAGAGCAATGGCTGCTGCTTCGAGGGCGACACCTGGATATCCGTTTCGACCGTCGTACCCGGTGGCGCCAGATTCATTGACTTGCCTTGAGCTTCCACGGGGCATAGTCGAGCTCCACATGGCCACGATTGACACCCTGGCTGTCGAGCGCGAAGCCGGGCATGCGGCGCAGGTCCAAGGCCATGCAGCGGGCGTGGAGGCGCCGGCGCAGCGGGTTGTCCGGCTTGAACCTGGGCGGCGCGAACCGATCGGGCGTCAGTTCGACCAGGCAACGGGTGACCTTGCCGCTGGCATCGCCCTCGAACCAGAAAAACGCGTTGCCGGTGCCGGTGACCGTCTCGCCCGCCATCAATTGCTGCCAGGCATATGCCTGCCGAGGCACGTTTTGGCGAAGGTACTCTCGAACGGCGAATGAGCCTTCGGACGGCATGAAGATGATCGGCGCCACGACCCGAAGTTGGCCTGTGTGATCGCGCATTGCCCTGGGGGGAATGGGGAACAGGCTTTTGCGGCACTGGTCGGTCACCAATGCCGTCAACGCCTGTTCAGGCGCCCACACGGCATCGGCAGGCATGCGGCTTGTATATTTTTGCGGCGCAAGTCTGGCCCGGCAGGCGCTTGGCCTGCCATCACGTTCAAGGGTGACATCAAGCAACACCGCGCCCACCAGGTCTTGCTGATTGGCCGACTGCATGTCGTTCTGAAGGATGTCGAGCATCTGCCGGGTGAACCGCGCTTCGGCCTGTGCCGGTGTTTCGCGCGGGGTGTGCTGGCCGGCGGTGGTGCAGCCGGCCAGGTAGAGGGTGTACAGGCTGATCAGCCCATGACGAAGGCAATGCTGGAGGACGTTTGGCATGGTGGGATATCCGCAGGAAAGAAGCCATGCAGCATCCGGTGCCTGGTGCCAGGGAAACAGCCGCGAGTGGCGATAGGGGCGGTAGGAAGGCTCGCTGGGTGGCGCAGGTGGATGTCATGGGATGGCGTGTGGGCAGCCAGGTGCATGGCGACAGATGTGCAGCGCCCTCAAGATCGAGCGCCGCCCGCGCGGCGCATCGCGGGACAAGCCCGCTCCCACATTTGTTTCGGGCCAATTATGCCTGTGAGGGTACCGCTGCCCGCCTTGGTGCATGTCTCAAGTCAGGCGAGGCGCCAGTGGTGCCCACCTCACTACCGCGTCGTACCAACAAGGCGGACCAGGTGATGGCACAGGAAAGACTGGCCCGAAACAGATGTGGGAGCGGGCTTGTCCCGCGATGCGCCGCGCGGGCGGCGCTCGATCTCACAGGCGCTGCAAATCCTCCGGCATGCACCTAGTGGCCTTCACCCAATCCTTCGGCATGCCCGAAGAGCTCCTTAGAACCGCACATCCATCGCCACTTCAAACGTCCTCGGATCCCCCATGTAGTACTGGGTGTTGTACGCCTGCTTGGCATACACCTCATCCGTCAAGTTGCGCACCCGCGCAGTCAGCGTGGTATGCGCATCCACCCGGTACCGGGCAAAGGCCCCGAACAGGGTATAGGCAGGCGCTTCCAGGCTGTTGGCATTGTCGGCATACACCGAATCGACATAACGCGCATCCACCCCCGCCGACCAGTCCGGGGTGAAGCTGTAGGTCAGCCACAAGTTGCCAACGTTGGCCGGCACGTTGACCGGCGCATTACCCTCGCGGGACACCGACTTGCCCGCCACCGCCTCGTTGAACTCGTCATACCGCGCATGCACGTAGGCATAGTTGGCCTCGGCCAACAACTTCGGCGTCACCTGCAACCGCCCGGACAACTCGATCCCCCGCGAAGTCTGCTGGCCGGCCTGCACCGACTGGTTGGGGTTGCTCGAATCGGTCACGGCAAAATCCTTGCGCACGATCTGGTACACCGCCACCGTCGCCGCGCCCCGGCCATCGAGGAAGTCGAACTTGCTGCCGGCTTCCCATTGCTCGCCCTTGGACAAATCGAACAGGCCGACGTTGGAGTAGGTCGCCGCCGCCAGGGAGCCGGCCGGCAAATCGGCGGCGGTGCTGTACTGCACATAGACGCTGGCCGCCGGGGTCAGCGCATAGGTCAGGCCGACCCGCCCGGACAGCGGCTCCCAACGGCGTTCGAAGTAGGCCGGCGCGGTGGGCGTGACGGCGCCGTAGTTGGTCACCTGCATGTCCAGGTAGTCATACCGCAGGGCGGTCAGCAGTGCCAGGCGGTCGGTCAGTTGCAGGCGGTTCTCGGCGAACAGCGCGCGGTTGGTGGTCTCGTGCCGGCGTTGCTTGCTCAGCCCGGTATTCACGCCGGGGATGGCGTAGAAGCTGCCGGGGTCGAAGTGGTCCGGGTTGACCGTGTCGCTCCAGCTGCCCGATTTCGGGTACAGGCTCTGGCGCATCTGCGACCAGTCCAGCCCCGCCGACCATTGGCTGGCCAGGCCGAACAGGCTGTTGTCGTGGCGCAGCTCGAGGCGGTTGCCCAGCACGCTCTGCTGGTGGCGCTGCAGGTAGGGGCTGGAGCGCGTCACATTGCCCGCGTTGTTGTAGCGGTAGCGCTCCAGGTTGCGGTAGTCGCGCTGGGCCTCGTACTGGTACAGGGTGTTGTGCAGGCTGGTGCTGTCGCTGACCTGGTAGTCGAGCATCGAGCGCAGCCAGCGCACCCGTTGCTCGTAGCGGCCGTCGGCGACGTTGTAGTTCTCGAAACGCCGGCTGTTGTCGATCTTCATGGTGCTGCGCCCAGGCAGGATCGGCGAGCCCCAGTATGGGCTGTCTTCCTTGTCCTCCTGGTACTCCAGCGCCAGGGTGTGGGTCAGGTCGGGGGTCAGGTCGCTGAGCAGCGAGAACGCCAGGCTGTCGGTCTGCCGTTCATTGCGGTCGATGTAGCCATTGCCCTGGCTGCGGCTGAAGTCCAGGCGGGCGAAGTGGCGGGCGTCGGCCGGGTTGGCGGCCAGCGCCTGGTTGATGCCGAAGGCGTATTCGGCGGCGTCGTAGCTGCCGTAGCGGATACGCCCGTCGACGGTCTGCTGGTCGCGGCTGGCCAGCTTGCTGATGTAGTTGATCGAGCCGCCCACGGCGCCGGCGCCATGCAGGAACGACGACGGCCCGCCGAGCAGTTCGACACGGTCGATCACCCAGGCGTCCACCGGCCGGGTGGCGCTGCTGTAGCCCAGGTTGATGCCGTTGTAGAGCTGGGTCACCTGGTTCTGGGTGAAGCCGCGGTAGGTAACGAAGCCACCGTAACCGGGGTTGGCCGAAGCGTTCACGCCGGTCATGGCATTGATCACTTCCTGGGTGTCGCGGGCGTCGCGCTGCTCGATCACCCTGCGGTCCGCGACGCTCACCGAGGCTGGGGTTTCCCGCGCCGTCAGGCCCAGGCGCGAGCCTGTGGCGATCGGGGTGTCCAGTTGCACGCCGCTGGGCGCTTCACGCTCGCCATCGACGGTGGTGGCGGACAGTTCGACAGGCGCGCCTTGCGCCCAGGCACAGTGGCAGGTGGCGCTCAGCACGAGCACCAAAGAGGTGTTGCGGATCATGTTGTAAGGGTTCCACGCAAAGGTCTTGGCAGGCCCGGCCTTCAGGCGCGCGCACGGGCGCGCCTGCCAGGGTCAGGCGAAGTGTTCTGCTGCGGGGAATGGGGCAGGGGAGGCGCGGGGGTTGATGGCGTGGCGCAGGTAGCGTGGCGGCGGTTGCCCCCAGCTGCGGGTGACGATCGGCGCCGGGGCCTGGCCATGGGTGGCGGAGAAGGTCCAGCCGGCGCTGCTCAGTGGCACGGCCATGGCGAACGAGGAGCACACCGGGCAGTCGAGCTGCGCCATGTGCTGGTCGCCACCGCCGCCGTCCAGGTCGATGGCCGGGCCATGGCCGCTGTCCATGCTGCAGTAGCCGCCTTCCAGGCCGGACAGGCGCAGGCCGGTCATCTGGCCATGGTGTAAACCACACAGCAACAGGCTGAATAGGACACTGGCGTAGAGCGTCCATGCGGTCAGCGAGCGTGTCCGACGAGTGGTTTTCATGGCGGCGAATCTACCATTTGGAGGGTTTCACCGGGTTTCGGCTTGGTGTGGTGGATTGTCGCAGGCTGCAGGTGTATTTGGCGTGGGAGCGGCGGTGCGCCGATGCGACTTGCCCCGCGATGAGGCCAGCCCAAGCAACACAGGATCGATCCAATCGCGGGGCAAGCCCGCTCCCACGGTGCACCTTCAGCCGTTGCCCAACGCCTTCACCACCTGCTCGACACTGGCCTTGAGCCCACCCACGGTGTCCTGCGGGTCGCTGTCGACCACCAGCAGCTTGGCGCCACCGGCCTCGATTGCCGCAACCACCTTGGCATCCGGTTGGCGATGGTGCAGCACCAGCGCCACGTCTTGTTGCCTGAGGTTGTCGCTCAGCGCCTTGAGCGCGGCCTCATCCCACTGCTCGTCGGCGTGCAGCGGCTGTTCGACCACATCCAGGTTGAGCCCACTGGCCAGGTACCCAAGCCGCTCGGACAGGCTGACCACGCTAAGGTTATCGACCTCGGCCAACTGCGCCTGGCTGCTGGCGGTGAGTTCCAGCATCTGCCGCTTGAGCCCGGCCAGGTTGCTCTGGATCTTCGCCTTGTCCGCCGGTGACAAACGCTCCAGGTCGTTGGCCACCACATCGGCCATGCGCCCCAGATTGGTCGGGTTGAGCCACGGATACGCAGAAAACGCTTGCTCGCCCTGAACCGCGATGCCCGGCAGGGCGCCGTCCACCGGGCGCGCGGCGTCGATTTCGACGATGCGGATATTGCTGCGCCGGGCCATGGGGTAGAGCGGGTCGTCACGCCAGATCGAGCGCACGCCGATCACCGCGTCGGCCTGCTGCGCGGCCTTCTGCAGGCTGGCGCCGCCACGGCCCTCGAAGTACGACGGCTGGCGGCTGGCCGGCAGGTTGGCCGGGGCGGCGCTCTTGAGCTGCACCGAGGTGCCATCGAGCAGGGCGGCCGCCAGGCTGTGGGTCACCGGCAGGGTGGTCAGCACTTGCGTGGCGTTGGCCAGCAGCGGCAGGCCGCTCAAGGCCAGGGCCAGGGTGAGTTTTTTCAGGGTCATGCCGGGTTTCCTTGCAGGCGGGGGACGAGGGCACGGGCCAGGGCGCAGAGGGCAAAGCACAGGCCGGCCACCAGGATGATCGCCGCGCCCGACGGCACCGGCAGGTCGAGCGTGATCGGCAGCAGGATGCCCAGCAGGGTGCTGACGGTGGCGATCAGCACCGAGATGAAGAAAAAGCCCTTGAGCGACTGGCTGACCAGCCGCGCGGCCGCCGCCGGAATCACCAGCAGGGCGCCCACCAGGATCGCCCCGATCACCTTCACCGAGGCCACGGTGACCAGCGTCACCAGCACCACGAACAGGTAGTCCAGGGTCTTCACCGCCACCCCGCGCACCGCCGCCAGCTGCGGGTTGAAGCTGGCCAGCATGATGCGGTTGTACAGCGGCAGCGCCAACGCCAGCACCAGCAGCGCGACGATGCCCAGCACCAGCAGGTCGTGGGCGCTGACGGTGAGCACCGAGCCGAACAGCACGTTCTCCAGGATATGCACGTTGATCTTGCCGGCCAGCATCAGCAGCAGGCTCGCGCCCAGCGCCAGCGACACCGAGAGGAACACCCCGATCAAGGTATCCGGCGACAGCCCGGTGCGGTTGCGCAGGAAGTTGAGCAGGATGCCGAACAGCAGGCAGTAGCCGAACAGGCTGCCATAGGGGCCGGTGTAGGGTTCGCCCAGCAAGATGCCGATGGCCACGCCCGTCAGCGCGGCGTGGCCGACCGCCTCGGAGAAGAAGGCAAAGCGCTTGACCACCACCAGGGTGCCCAGCCCGCCCAGCACCGGGCCGATCATCAGGCCCGCCAGCAGCGCGTTGACCACGAAACCGTAGGCCAGCGCCTCCGGCAGATAACCCGCGCCGGCCCATTCCTGGACCAGTTGGCGGAACGCTTCGAAACTCATGAACGGCTCTCGCTGCGAGGGTGGACGGAGAACAGGCTGAGCAGGCGCTCGGGGGTGAGCGCTTCAGCCGGCGGGGCGTCGAACAGCACCTGGCGGTTCAGCCCGGTGACCCGGTCGGCCAGGCGCAGCACCGCCTGCAGGTCGTGCTCGATCCACAGCACGGTGGTACCGGCCTGGCGCCAGCCGTGCAGCAGTTGCTCGAACACCTGGATGCCGGCTTCATCGAGCGCCGACATCGGCTCGTCGAGCACCAGCAGTTGCGGCTCGGGGATCAGCCCCTGGGCCAGCAGCACCCGCTGGCGTTCGCCACCGGACAGCGCGCCCATGCGCCGCTTGCGCTTGTCGAGCATGCCGACCCTGGCCAGCGCCGCGTCGATGGCCGGGCGCACCCGCCGCGACAAGCCGAGGAACGCCGGGCGGCGCTGGCACATGGCGGCCATGAAGTCATCGACGGTCATTGGCAGGCCGCGGTCGAACTCCAGCGCCTGGGGCACATAGCCGATCACTTCATGCTCGCCCGGCCAGTGCAGGGTCAGCTGGCCCTGGTGCGGCATCTGCCCGAGCAGGGTCTTGATCAGCGAACTCTTGCCGCCGCCATTGGGCCCGACGATGGCGTGCACGCTGCCAGGGGCGACAGTGAAGCGCACGCCTTCAAGGATGCGGGTACGGCCCAGGGTCAGGTCGATGCCATCGAAGTCGATGCGCGGCCCGCCAGCGGCGCTGAGGTGGACGGCGGCGGTCACGCGCGGTTCTCCTGGATGGCGCGGACCACGGTGTCGAGGTTGCGCTTCATTTCCACTTCGTACTTTTCCTTGGTGTATTCGCCATAGGAGATATGCGTGAGCGGGTACAGACGCACGCCCGATTCACGCTGGATGGTCTCGACGTAAGCGGAAGGGAAGTCCATTTCCGAGAAGATCACCTTCACGTCCAGCGCCTTGAGCTGGTCGATGGTCTTCTTCAGTTGCGCCGGGCTCGGCTCGATACCGTGGGCAGGTTCCACCACGGCGGTCACTTCCAGGCCGAAGTCACGTACCAGGTAGTCGTAGGCGGCGTGGATGGTCGCCACGCGGAAGGTCGCGTCCGGCGCCTGGGTCACCTGGGCCAGCGCCTCGGCGCGCAGGGCCCGCAGGCGCTTGGCATAGGCACGGGCGTTCTGGGTATAGAACTTGGCGTTGTCCGGGTCGAGCTTGCCCAGTTCGCGGGCGATGTTGTTGACCTGGGCGATGGTCGCGCTGATCGACAGGAAGGTGTGCGGGTTGACCACCTTGCCAGCGCCACGGGCGGCGATACCGGTGGCCGCCAGCAGCGGCACGTTGGCGTTGGCCTCGATGGTCTTGATAGCGGGCTTTTCGCTGGCGGCGATCATGCGGTCGGCGAAGTCGTCATGGCCCACGCCATTGAGCACCACCACATCCAGGCTGCCGATGCGCTTGATGTCCTCGGCGCGCGGCTCGTAGGCATGGGGGTTGAAGCCGGCCGGGATCAGCGGCACCACCTCGGCCTTGTCGCCGACGATATTGCTCACATAGCTGTAGTAGGGGTGCAGGGTGATGCCGATGCGCAGCGGCTTGCCAGTGTCGGCGGCGGCCAGGGCAGGCAGGGCGCAGGCCAAAAGCAGCGCCAGGGTGCGGCGGGCGGAGCGGAACATGGGCAAATCCTTAATGACGGTGTTGGCGGGTAACCCCGGCGTCGTAGTGGGTGACGATCTGCCGCCAGCCGGCGGCGATCAGCGTGGCGCTGTCCAGGGCGTCCGGGGCCATCGCGCTGCTGTCGCGGCGCAGCCACACATCGGGCTGGGCGTCGGCCGTCTGCGGCAGGATCAGCAGCAGGCTGCCAGCCACTTCAGGGGCCTGGCTGCGGCCCAGGTAGGCGCCGTTGTCCAGCAGCGCCCACTGCAGGCTGCCGCGGCTCTGGCTGCTGGCATCGGTCACGAAGGGCGGCAGGCCCGCCTCGGCAAGCTCGGCCACCTGCGGCGCGCTGCCGCTTTCCTCGCGCAGCGCACGGATCTCCTCGACCGCCACCCACAGGTCGGTGTGCAGGCCCTGTTCGGCGGCGTTCAGGTCACGCCGGGCGTCGAGCTGGTGGGCGGCCACGGCCTGTTCGTCCTCGCGCTCGCCGCGCATGGCCACCACGCTGGCGGCCAGCAGCAGGATCAACGCGGCGGCCAGCAGCACATAGAGGGTTTCGTGCCCGGCACCCGCCGGGCGTACCACCTGGGCGCGGCTCATGGCGCACCGATGTCGGCGTGATCCACTTCCACCACATGGCCGGGGCCGGCATCGAACAGCACGTAGAACTCGCCGTCGGGGCGCTTGAAGGTGAGGGTGGAGTCATCCCCCAGCTTGCTGGCCACCAGCACCTGTTCGTCGTAGCCGATCACGTCCAGGGTCACCCCCGGCGCGCCGCTGCCGTCGCTGAAACCGCCCTTGCAGGTGATCTGCCCGGCGTTTTCGGTGCAATCGCACATCGGGTTGTGCGCCAGCGCCGGGGTGGCGGCCAGCAGCAAAAAGGGCAGGGCGAGCCTGCGCAGCAACGGTGGTGTCATTTCTTGCCTCCTTGTTTCTCGAGCCAGGCTGCGGTGGCCGGCGATGCCTTGGCCAGCGGTACCGAGGCCTGGTACATCTTGCCGTCCCAGCCCTCGATGGTGATCCAGATGTCGGCGTCGGCACGGGTGCGGGGCGGTATCGGCAGCGAGGTGCCCATGCGCGCCGGGGCACCGAAGAAGATGGTGCCGGCGGCGCGCAGGCTGCGCGGCTTGCCCACCCGCAGGTAGATGGCCTTGACCCCTTCGGTGCAGGTGTTGCACAGCGCGGCGTTGAACGCCTTGAAGTGCCCGGCCGGGCCTTCGGCGCGCGGGGCTTCGTCGAACAGCTCGGCCAGGTCCAGGCTCCAGCGCCCGACCTGGATGTCATGGATGACGTTGGCGCCCAGGCCGCTGTCGCCGCGGAACAGGCTGGCGTCGGCGAAGTACTTGGGCATGAAGCCCAACGGGATGAGAATCAGCAGGATGTTCAGGTGGAAGCGCCATTTCAGCCACCACTGCTTGAAGCCGCCTTGCGGCACGCTGTTCGCCTGGCTCATGGCTGGGCCTCCACGGGGGTGTCAGTGGCTTGCGCGCGGACTCGGGCCGGGCGCTCGGCGCGTTTCAGGGCGGCGGCGGTGGCCTGGGCGGTGCGCTTGGTCCAGATCAGCAGGCCGCTGAGCACCATCAGGGTCAGCACCAGGCCGAAGAAGAACCAGATCAGCTTGATCGCCAGGCCGCCGAAGTCGCCGGTGTGCAGCGGGCGCATCGATTCGGTGACGAACTCCAGGGTCGAGCGGTCGCCCAGCAGGAACTGGCTGTCGACGTTGCGCGTGTAAGGGTTGACCTCGGCGGTCTGGAACATCAGCGGGTACCAGCCACGGCCGCCCATGCTGTAATGGCTGTAGGCGGTGGCCGGCAGCGAGATGAAGCTCACGTCCAGCCCAGGGATGGTCTGGGTGGCGATGCGCGCCGCCTCGTCCAGGTCGATGCGCGGCGCTGGGCTGCCATCGGCGGTCTGCGGTACTTGCTCACGGGCGATGACCGGCACGATCGGCTCGGTGGAAATGGTCACGTGGTTGTCGGCAAGGATTGCCTGGATCAGGAACCAGACACCGGTGATGGAGATCACCGCGATGAACCAGATCGACCAGACCCCTGCCAGCCGGTGCAGGTCACCCCAGAAGATCCGCGAGCCGTGGCCGGTACGCACCGGCTTGAAGAAGCCGCGCCAGAACTTCTTGTACACCACAAGCCCCGTGACCAGCGACGCCAGCATCGGCAGCCCCAGCAACGACACCAGGTACCAGCCCCAGCTGTAGCCGTTGGTGAAAGGTACCAGCCACCAACCGTGCAGGGCGCGGGTGAAGGCCTCGAAGTCGAAGTCCGGGCGCTGGCCCTGCACGGCCCCGGTGTAAGGGTTGACATAAAGCAGCGCGCTGGTGCCGTCGGCACGGGTCACCGAGGCCTGCAGGGCGAAGTGCGAACCGTCCGGCTGGCTGAGGAAGCGCACACTCAGGTCTGGCTCGGCCTTGTGCATGGCATCGAGCACACGTTGGAAGCTCAGGCGCTCGGCGTCGCCGTCCGGCTTGCTGGCGCGCACGTCGGCGTTGGCCAGCCAGACGATCTCCTGGCTGACCACCGCGAGCATGCCGGTGAAACAGACGATCAGCACAAAGAACCAGATCGGCAGGGCAAGCCAGCTGTGTACCAGGAACCACAGCTTGGACGAGGATTTCTTTTTCGGTTGTCGGGCCATCGGTCGGTCTTCTTGGTAAAAAGTGCGGTCGAGTCTCAGCTCAACCGTGAAGGCTGCACTTAATAGGACGGATGAGAATGAGAAACCTGCCTAGTTAAATGAAAGCAAATGTTTCAAGGCCTGCAGGAAACAGGCCTGGCCAGCGTGGGAAGGCGCCCTGCGACCTTAATTTTTTGCAGGTTGTATCCGTTTCGTAGGGATAGCCGGGCACTGCCCGTGGTACCTCACTCGTACGGAAGCAACCTGATGAATGCCGAAAAGTCCCTGCAACTGGCCCGCCGTTTCATCGAACTGCCGCTGGAAAAGCGCCGCCTGTTCCTTGAAAGCCTGGCCAGGGAAGGCATCGACTTTTCCCAGTTTCCGATCCCCGCCGGGGTGGCGGCCGACGACCGTTTGGCGCCGTCCTACGCCCAACAGCGCATGTGGGTGCTGTGGCAGCTCGACCCCCAGGGCGGCGCCTACAACCTGCCGGGGGCGGTGCGGCTTAAAGGCGCGCTGGACCAGGCCGCGCTGACCCAGGCGTTCGCCAGCCTGCTCGAGCGCCACCAGAGCCTGGCCTGCGTGTTCCGTCAGCAGGACGACGAGTCGCTGGCCCAGGTGCATTGCCCGGGCGCGCCGCAGATCCGCCACCTGGACCTGCGCGCGCTGGCCGCAGACACCCGCGCGGCGCGGGTGCAGGCCGAGGTCGAAGCCGAATCGCTGCGCCCGTTCGACCTGGCCAACGGCCCGCTGCTGCGCATCAGTTTGCTGCAGCTGGCCGACCAGGAGCACGTACTGCTGTTGACCCTGCACCACATCGTCTCCGACGGCTGGTCGATGAACGTGCTGATCGACGAGTTCAGCCGCTGCTACGACGCCTTCGCCGCCGGCGCTCAGCCGCAGCTGCCGGCGCTGCCGATCCAGTACGTCGATTACGCCCTGTGGCAGCGCCGCTGGCTGGAGGCCGGCGAGCTGGCGCGCCAGCTGGACTACTGGCAGGCCACCCTGGGCGACGAGCAGCCGGTGCTGGAGCTGCCTTTGGACCATGCGCGCCCGGCCAGCCCAAGCTTTCGCGGGCAGCGCCTGGAGTTCGCCGTCGATGCCGCGCTGGCCGATCAGCTGCGCGGTTTCGCCCGCCAGCACAACCTGACCCTGTTCATGCTGCTGCTGGGCGGTTTCGGCCTGCTGCTGCAGCGCTACACCGGCCAGGCCGACTTGCGCATCGGCAGCCCGGTGGCCAACCGCAACCGCAGTGAGATCGAAGGCCTGATCGGCCTGTTCGTCAACACCCAGGTGCTGCGCCTGCAACCGGATGCACAGGGCGACGTGCTCGCTTACCTGCAGGCGGTGCGCCAGACCGTACTCGGCGCCCAAGCCCACCAGGACCTGCCGTTCGAGCGCCTGGTCGATGCGCTCAAGGTCGAGCGCAGCCTGGCCCACGCGCCGCTGTTCCAGGTGATGTACAACCACCAGCCCCAGGTCGCGGACCTGGGGGCGCTGACCCTGGCCTCGGGCCTGGAACTGGCGCCGCTTGCGTGGCGCAGCCGCACCACCCAGTTTGACCTGAGCCTGGACACCTATGAAAAGGGCGGCGTACTGCATGCCGCCTTCACGTACGCCAGCGACCTGTTCGACGCTGCCACCATCGAGCGCATGGCCGCCCACTGGCAGGCCCTGCTGCGGGCGCTGGTCGAGCAACCCCGGCAAGCCCTGTGGCAACTGCCGATGCTCGATGCGGCCAGCCTGCACCAGGTGCTGCACGGCTGGAACGCCACCGCCAGCGACTACCCGCTGCAGCGCGCCGTGCACCAGTTGATCGAAGACCAGGTGCAGCGCACCCCTACGGCGCCGGCGCTGGTGTTCGGCGACAGCACCCTGAGCTATGCCCAGCTCGACGCCCAGGCTAACCGCCTGGCCCACTACCTGCGCGTCAATGGCGCCGGTAGCGACCGCCTGGTCGGCATCAGCGTGCAGCGCAGCGTCGAGATGGTGGTGGGCCTGCTGGGCATTCTCAAGGCCGGCGCCGCCTACGTGCCGCTGGACCCGGAATACCCCGAGGAACGCCTGGCCTACATGATCGAAGACAGCGGCATCAGCCTGCTGCTGACCCAGCAGGCGCTGCTCGGCAGCCTGCCGGTGCCGGCGGGGGTGAGCTGCGTGGCCCTCGACGCGCTGGCGCTGGACGAGCAGCCGGCCACCTCGCCGAACCTTCCCATCGACCCCGCCCAGTTGGCCTACGTCATTTACACCTCCGGCTCCACCGGCCGCCCGAAAGGTGCCGGCAACAGCCACGCAGCACTGACCAACCGCCTGTGCTGGATGCAGCAGGCCTACGGCATCGATGCCAGCGACACGGTGCTGCAGAAGACCCCGTTCAGCTTCGACGTCTCGGTGTGGGAGTTCTTCTGGCCGCTGATGACCGGCGCCCGCCTGGCGGTGGCGGCCCCCGGCGAGCACCGCGATCCGGCGCGGCTGATCGCGACCATCCAGCGCCACCAGGTCAGCACCCTGCATTTCGTGCCGTCGATGCTCCAGGCTTTCATCCATGAGCCCGGCGTCGAGGCCTGCGCCAGCCTGCGGCGCATCGTCTGCAGTGGCGAGGCGTTGCCGGTGGACGCCCAGCAGCAAGTGTTCGCCCGCCTGCCCCAGGCTGGGCTTTACAACCTCTACGGCCCTACCGAAGCGGCCATCGACGTGACCCACTGGACCTGCGTCGACGAAGGTCGCGACAGCGTGCCGATCGGCCAGCCGATCGCCAATATACGCACCTACGTGCTCGACGCCGGCCTCGAGCCGGTGGCGCCCGGTGTGTCTGGCGAACTGTACCTGGGCGGCGTCGGCCTGGCCCGCGGCTACCACCGCCGCCCGGGGCTGACCGCCGAACGCTTCGTCGCCGACCCGTTCATCCCGGGGGAGCGTCTGTACCGCACCGGCGATCGCGTGCGCCAGCGCGGCGACGGGGTGATCGAGTACCTCGGCCGCTTCGACCATCAGGTGAAGATTCGTGGCCTGCGCATCGAGCTGGGCGAGATCGAAGCGCGCTTGGCCCAGCACCCGAGCGTGCGCGAGGCTGTGGTGCTGGCCGTCGACGGCAAGCAACTGGTGGCCTACCTGGTGCTCAACCAGCAGGACGAACTCTGGCAGCAAGCGCTCAAGGACTGGCTGCTGCAAGCCTTGCCGGAATTCATGGTGCCGACCCACCTGATGCCATTGGCCAGCCTGCCGCTGACCCCCAACGGCAAGCTCGACCGCAAGGCCCTGCCACAACCGCAGGCCGCTGCGCGCGGCGCCTACGTTGCACCCCTGGATGACACCCAGGCCACCCTGGCCCAGATCTGGCGCGAGGTGATCGGGGCCGAGCAGGTGGGCATCGACGACAACTTCTTCGAACTGGGCGGCGATTCGATCATCGCCATCCAGGTGGTCAGCCGTGCTCGCCGCCAAGGGCTGCAGTTCAGCCCGCGCGACCTGTTCCAGCACCAGACCGTGCGCAGCCTTGCCGCTGCCGCCGGGCAGGCGCCGCAGGTTCAGGCCGAGCAGGGGCTGGTACAGGGCGAGGTGCTGCTGAGCCCGATCCAGCAGAAGTTCTTCGAGCAGGCCGTGCCCGGGCGCGGCCACTGGAACCAGTCGCTGCTGCTCACCCCGCGCCAGGCGCTGGACGCCGGGCGTCTGGCCGCGGCGCTGGGGCAACTGCTGCGCCAGCACGACGCCCTGCGCCTGCGCTTCAGCGAGCACCAGGACGGCTGGCAGGCCTGGCACGCCGAAGCAGAGCAGGCGCTGCCGTTCACTGAACAACAAGTCGTCGACGAGCAGGCCCTGGCCGCGCTGTGCCAGGCCGCCCAGCGCAGCCTCGACCTGGCCAGCGGCCCGCTGCTGCGCGCTGTGCTGGCACAGCTGGCCGATGGCAGTCAGCGCTTGCTGCTGGTGATCCACCACCTGGTGGTCGATGGCGTGTCCTGGCGCGTGCTGCTCGAAGACCTGCAGCAGGCCTACCAGCAGCAACCGCTGCCGGCCAAGACCAGCGCCTGGCAGGCCTGGGCCGCCCGCCTGCCGGCGTTGGCCGAACGGCATGCGGGCGAGCTGGACTACTGGCGCGCCCAGACCGTCGCCGCCGAGCTGCCCTGCGACAACCCGCAAGGCGCCGCCAGCAACCGCCACGGCCACAAGCTTGAGACCCGCTTCGACGCCAGCTTCACCCGCCAGTTGCTGCAGGAAGCTCCGGCGGCCTACCGCACCCAGGTCAACGACCTGCTGCTGACCGCCCTGGCCCAGGCCGTGGCCGGCTGGAGCGGCCAGGCCGAGGTGCTGGTGCAACTGGAAGGCCACGGCCGCGAAGACGTGTTCGCCGACATCGACCTGTCGCGCACGGTTGGCTGGTTCACCACGCTGTTCCCGGTGCGCCTGACCCCGGCCGGCGACGCTGGCACCGCCATCAAGACCATCAAGGAGCAACTGCGCGGCGTGCCACACAAGGGCCTCGGCCACGGCCTGCTGCGCCAGTTGGGCAGCTCCGAGCAGCGCCAGTCCCTGGCCGCGCTGGCGCCGCCGCGCATCACCTTCAACTACCTGGGGCAGTTCGACCAGCAGTTCGACGAGCACGCGCTGTGGGCGCCGGCCGCCGAGAGCAGCGGCGCCGCCCAGGATGCCGATGCACCCTTGGCCAATTGGCTCTGCGTGGAAGGGCAGGTGTATGGCGGCGAGCTGGCCCTGCAGTTTGGCTTCAGCACGCAGATGTACCAAGAGGCGACCATCACCGCGCTGCTGGAGCGCTTCCACGCATGCCTGCGCGCGCTGGTGGAGCACTGCCGCCAGTTGCCCGCGCCCCAGGCCACGCCGTCCGACTACCCGCTGGCCGGGCTCGACCAGGCGGCGCTGGACAGCCTGCCGGTGGCGCTGGAGCAGCTCGAAGACCTGCACGGCGTCTCGCCGATGCAGCAGGGCCTGTTGTTCCACCAACGCCTGGGCGACGACGGCACCAGCTACATCAACCAGCTGAGCGTGGACATCGACGGCCTCGACCCGCAGCGTTTTCGCGCCGCCTGGCAGGCCACGCTGGCCCAGCACGACATGCTGCGCAGCGGCTTCCACTGGCCAGACCACCAGGCGCATGCGGCGCAACTGGTGTACCGCCAGGTTGAACTGCCGTTCCGTGAGCTGGACTGGCGCGCAGAGCCCGAGCTGCAGGCGCGCCTTGCCAGCCTGGCCGACGAAGAGCGTGGCGCGGCCTTCGACCTGCTGCGCGCACCGCTGCTGCGCCTGGTGCTGGTGCGTACCGGCGAACAGGCTTGGCACCTGGTCTACACCCATCACCACGTGCTGCTCGATGGCTGGAGCAATGCCCAGGTACTGGGTGAAGTACTGGCCCGCTATGCCGGCCGCGCGGTGCCGGTCACCCCGGGGCGTTATCGCGACTACATCGCCTGGCTGCAACGCCAGGACAGCGCCGTCAACGAGGGGTTCTGGCGCCAGCGCCTGGCCCTGCTCGACGCGCCGACGCAACTGGCCTCGGCCATCGCCCTCGATGGCGATGCGGGGCAGGGCCACGCGGTGCACAGCGTGCAACTGGACGTCGAGCGTAGCCAGCGCCTGGTGAACTTCGCCCGCGCCCGCAAGTTGACGCTCAATACCCTGGTGCAGGCAGCCTGGGCCTTGCTGCTGCAACGTCATGTCGGCCAGGCCGGGGTGTGCTTCGGCGCCACCGTGGCCGGCCGCCCGGCGGGCCTGGCCAATGTCGAGCAACAGGTCGGGTTGTTCATCAACACCTTGCCGGTGATTGTCGCACCTCGCCCTGAATGGCATGTCGGGCAATGGTTGCAAGCTTTGCAGGACGACAACCTGGCCCTGCGTGAACAGGAGCACACGCCGCTGGCGCAGGTCCAGCAATGGGCCGGGCAAGCGGCCAGTGCGCTGTTCGATACCTTGGTGGTGTTCGAGAACTATCCGTTGGACGCCGCGCTGGAGCAGGGCGCGCCGGACGGGGTGCGTTTCACCGGCATCCGCAACCGCGAGCAGACCCATTACCCCCTGACCCTGCTGGTCACCCTTGGCCAGCAACTGGAACTGAACCTCGACTTCGACCGCGCCGCGTTCACCCCGGCGCGCATACAGGCCTTGGGCGAGCATCTGGTGCAGGTGCTGGAGCATTTGCCGGCCTTCGCCGACCGCCCGCTGGGCGAGCTGCCGATGCTGGCACCTGCGGCACTGGCCGAGTTGCGTCAGCGTGCCCACCTGCCCGCGCTGGAGTATCCGCGCGAGCTGTGCATCCACCAAGCCATCGAGGCCCGCGCCGCCGCCAACCCCGAAGCACTGGCGCTGATCGATGGCGAGCAGCGTTACAGCTACCGCCAGATCGATGCCTGGGCCAACCGTATCGCTCATCAGCTGATCGCCCAGGGCGTGGGCCCAGAGGCCCGGGTCGGTGTGGCCTTGCCGCGCACGGCGGCTCTGCTCGCCGCCTTGCTGGGCGTGTTCAAGGCCGGCGCAGCCTACGTACCGCTGGACCCGGACTACCCGGCCGAGCGCATCGCCTACATGCTGCGCGACAGCCAGGCCGCCCTGGTGCTGAGCCAGCCTGGGGTGATCGACGTGCCGCCAGGCCTGCAGATGCTTGCGGTCGAGCCGTTCGACGACGCCGTCGACGTGCCGCCGCAGGTGGCGGTGGACGCCGGCAACCTGGCCTACGTGATCTACACCTCCGGCTCCACCGGCCTGCCCAAGGGCGTGGCCATCACTCACCGCAACGTCCTGGCGCTGAGCCGCTGGAGTGCCGAGGTATACACCCAGGCCGATATCCAGGGTGTGCTGGCGAGCACCTCGGTGTGCTTCGACCTGTCGGTATGGGAGCTGTTCGTCACCCTGGCCAACGGCGGCTGGCTGGTGATGGCGCGCAACGCCCTGGAACTCCCGCAGTTGCCGGCCCGCCACCTGGTGCGCCTGGTCAATACGGTGCCCTCGGCGATCGCCGCGCTGTTGCGCGCCGAGGCGCTGCCGGCCGGCGTGCGCATCGTCAACCTGGCCGGCGAGCCGTTGCGCCAGCGCCTGGTCGACGAACTCTACGCCCAGGGCAGCTTGGCCCGTGTCTACGACCTGTACGGCCCCTCGGAGGACACCACCTATTCCACCTGGACCCTGCGCGAGCCCCAGGGCCAGGCCAGCATCGGCCGCCCGCTGCCCAACAGCCGCGGGCACGTGCTCGACCTGCAACTGCAGCCGTTGCCGGAGGGCGTGGCGGGCGAACTCTACCTGGCCGGCGCCGGCATCACCCGGGGCTACCTCGGCCGCCCGGGGCTGACCGCCGAACGCTTCCTGCCCGACCCGTTCGCCAACGACGGCGAGCGCATGTACCGCACCGGTGACCTGGTGCGCTACCACGGCGATGGCAGCCTGGCCTACGTCGGGCGCATCGACCACCAGGTCAAGGTGCGCGGTTTCCGTATCGAACTGGGCGAGATCGAGGCTCGCCTGCTGGCCCAGCCGGGGGTCGCCGAGGCCACGGTGCTGGCGTTGGACGGGGTGCTGGTCGGCTATGTCGCCAGTGCCGATCCGGCGCTGCCACTGGCCCCCCTCAAGGCCGCGCTGCGCCAGGCGCTGCCCGAGCACATGGTGCCGCAGCACCTGGTGCGCCTGGCCAGCCTGCCACTGACCCCCAACGGCAAGCTCGACCGCAAGGCCCTGCCGCGCTGGGACGCCGAGCGCGACAACAGTGCGCTGCGCGAGCCGCAGAACGACCTGCAACGCCAGCTGGCGGCGATCTGGCAGGAAGTGCTGCAGGTCGCGCAGGTCGGCCTGGACGACGATTTCCACGAGCTGGGCGGTCATTCGCTGCAGCTGGTGATGCTGCAGTCACGCCTGCGCGCCGCCTTCGGCGTGCAGCTGCAGCTCAAGGATTTCCAGGGCCTTCGACGCTTCGAAGACCTGGCCAACCATCTACAAGCCACCACGTCCGATGCCGGGCTGGGTGACGAGCTCGACCTGATCTTCGGCGCGCTCGATGAACTGGAGGAACACAATGCATAAGCAAGGGCCCGCACGCACCGAGGAACTGGTCGCCCGTATCCGGGGGCTGGACAGCGGCAAGCGCCGGCTGTTGTTTACCCGCCTGCAACAGATGGGTATCGATGTCGCACGCTTGCCGATCGTGCCCTCCAGCGATGGCAGCGACACTCCGTTGTCCTATGCCCAGCAGCGCCAGTGGTTCCTCTGGCAGCTCGAACCCGAGGGCTGCGCCTATAACGTGCCGGCGGCCTTGCGCCTGCGCGGTGCGCTCGACCTGGCAGCCCTGCGGCGCAGCCTGGCCTGGGTTGGCCAGCGCCAGGCCAGCCTGCGCACGCGCCTGGAGGAACACCAGGGCCAGGTGCGCCAGCGCTTCGACGACGACGGGCTGGCTAGCCTGGTGATCGACGACTGCCCGCTGCCGCTGGCCGAGCGTGAGGCCAAGGTCGCGGCCTGCGTGGCCGCCGAGCTCGCCACGCCGTTCGAGCTGACCGCAGGGCCGCTGTGGCGGGTGCGCCTGGTGCGTCTGGCCGATGACGATCACCTGCTGCTGCTGACCTTGCACCACTTGATTACCGACGGTTGGTCGATGGGCGTGCTGGTCGAGCAACTGCTGGCCTGCTATGCCAGCCAGGGCGCCGAGCCGGCGCTTGCGGCACAGCCCATCCAGTACGGCGACTACGCGCGCTGGCAACGGGAATGGATGGAGTCGGGCGAGCGCGAGCGCCAGTTGGCCTGGTGGACCGAACGGTTGGGCGACGAGCAGCCTGTGCTCGAACTGCCTGCCGACCACCCGCGCCCGGCGCGCCAGAGCTACCGCGGCGCGCGCCTCGAACTGCAGGTCCCCGGCGCCCTCGGCGAGGCCGTGCGTCAGCTGGCACAAGCCCAGGACGCTACGCCATTCATGGTCCTGCTGGCCTCGTTCCAGGCCTTGTTGCACCGCTACAGCGGCCAGACCGATATCCGCGTCGGCGTGCCCAACGCCAACCGCAACCGCCTGGAGACCGAAGGCTTGGTCGGCCTGTTCGTCAACACTCAGGTAATGCGTGCCCAAATTGGTGACGGCCTGCGTTTTGCCGCATTGCTCGACCAGGTGCGCGACATGGCCCTGGGCGCCCAGGCGCACCAGGACCTGCCGTTCGAGCAGTTGGTCGAAGCCCTGCAACCCGAGCGCAGCCTGAGCATCAACCCGCTGTTCCAGGTCATGTACAACCACCAGAGCGTCGACAGCAGCCTGGCCGCCAGGCAGTTGCCCGGCCTGCAGGCCGAGGCGCTGAGCCTGGACAACCGCACCGCGCAGTTGGACCTGGCACTGGAAACCTATGACCACCGTGACGGCTTCAGCGCGGTGCTGATCTATGCCACCGACCTGTTCGAGGCCGCCACCATTGAGCGCCTGGCCGGCCACTGGCTGAACCTGCTGCGCGCGATCGTCGCCGACCCGCAGGCGCGCATCGACCAGCTGCCGCTGCTGGGCGACGCCGAGCGGCAACTGCTCTGCCACACCTGGAACACCACCGCCAGCGCCTACGGCCAGCGCCTACGACGGCGAAGGCAGCGTGCACGGCGCCATTCAGGCGCAGGCCGCGCTGCAACCCGATGCCCTGGCACTGATCGACGGCGAACGCCGCTACAGCTACGCCGCGCTCAACGGCTGGGCCAACCGCCTGGCCCGCGAGCTGGTGGCCCAAGGGGTGGGCCCGGAGGTTCGGGTGGGCGTGTGCATGCAGCGCAGCGCCGAGTTGCTGGTGGCGCTGCTGGCGGTGCTCAAGGCCGGCGGCACCTACGTGCCGCTGGATCCGGATTACCCGGCCGAGCGGGTCGCCTACATGCTCGAGGACAGCCAGGCACGGCTGCTGCTGACCCAGGCGCAACTGGCCGAGCAGCTGCCGGCCAGCCAGGCCCGGGTGCTGCAGGTGGCCACCGACGGCGCCGACCTGGCGCACCACGCCAGCAGCGACCTGGCGCCGCGCGCGCTGGCCGACAACCTGGCCTACGTGATCTACACCTCCGGTTCCACCGGCAAGCCCAAGGGCGTGGCGATCGCCCACCGCAACGTGCTGGCGCTCAGCCACTGGAGCCGCCAGGTGTACAGCCAGGCCGATATCCAGGGCGTACTGGCGAGCACCTCGGTGTGCTTCGACCTGTCGGTGTGGGAGCTGTTCGTCACCCTCGGCAACGGTGGCTCGCTGGTGATGGCGCGCAATGCGCTGGAGCTGCCGGAGCTGGCGGCCCGCGACGAGGTGCGGCTGATCAACAGCGTGCCGTCGGCGGTGCTGGCGTTGCAGCGCGACGGGCAGATCCCGGCGGGCGTGCGCATCGTCAACATGGCCGGCGAGCCGCTCAAGCAAGGGCTGGTGGATGCGCTGTACGCGCAGGGCACGGTCGAGCACGTGTACGACCTGTACGGCCCGTCGGAAGACACCACCTATTCCACCTGGACCCGGCGCACGGCCGGCGGCACGGCCAACATCGGCCGGCCGCTGCACAACACCCGCGCCTACATCCTCGACGGCCAGCTGCAGCCGGTGCCCCAGGGCGCGGCGGGTGAGCTGTACCTGGCCGGCGACGGCATCACCCGCGGCTATCTGCTGCGCCCGGGGCTGAGCGCCGAGCGCTTCGTGCCTGACCCGTTCGGCGCCGCTGGCGAGCGCTTGTACCGCACCGGTGACCTGACCCGTTACCGCGCCGACGGGGTGATCGAATACGTTGGTCGCATCGACCACCAGGTGAAGATCCGCGGTTTCCGCATCGAGCTGGGCGAGATCGAGGCGCGCCTGCTGCAACAACCCGAAGTGCGCGAAGGCGTGCTGCTGGCGCTGGAGGGTGCCAACGGCCAGCAACTGGTGGGCTACGTGGTGGCCCAGGGGCCGGTCGCGGACGCGGCTGCGCTGCGCGAGACCCTGCGCAGCCGGCTCAAGGCGGTGCTGCCGGAGTACATGGTGCCGGCGCAGCTGGTGTTCCTCGACGCCTTGCCGCTGACCCCCAACGGCAAGCTCGACCGCAAGGCGCTGCCGGCGCCGCAGGCGAGCCTGGCGCAGGCCTACGTGGCCCCGCGCAGCGCGCTGGAGCAGCGCCTGGCGGCGATCTGGCAGGAGGTGCTCAAGCGCGAGCAGGTCGGCTTGACCGACAACTTCTTCGAGCTGGGCGGCGACTCGATCGTGTCGATGCAGGTGGTCAGCCGTGCCCGCCAGGCGGGGATTCGCTTCACGCCCAAGGAGCTGTTC
>NZ_JBMOWQ010000212.1:0-2695 GCF_049310485.1 Pseudomonas sp. GZD-209 | reverse complement strand
CCCCGCGAGGGATCAACCCTTGTTCGCGACCAATTGTGCCGGCGCAAAATGACAGGTGAAGGTGCTGCCATGCCCCGGCACGCTGCTGATTTCCAGGCGCCCGCGATGGCGCATCAGCACATGCTTGACGATCGCCAGGCCCAACCCGGTGCCGCCGGTGTTGGAGGCGCGGCTGGAGTCGACGCGGTAGAAGCGTTCGGTCAGGCGCGGCAGGTGCTTGGCCTCGATGCCGACGCCCGAGTCCTGCACCGACAGGTGCGCGCCTTGGTCATCGGCCCACCAGCGAATGCGGATGGTGCCCTCATCCTGGGTGTACTTGACGGCGTTGAACACCAGGTTGGAGAACGCGCTGCGCAGTTCCGACTCGCTGCCCTTCAAGCGGATGCCGGGTGCGGCCTCCAGGGTGATGCGCTGGTTGCGCGGGCCGGACAGCGCCTGGGCATCGTTGTTGATGGCCGTGAGCAGGGCGTCGACCAGCACCGGCTGGTTGTCCGAGGGGTAGTCGGTGGCTTCGAGCTTGGCCAGCAGCAGCAGGTCGTTGAGCAGGGTCTGCATGCGCGAGCCTTGCGCGCTCATCTGTTGCAGCGCACGGCCCCAGCGCGGGTTCACGCCTTCGACGTTGTCCAGCAGGGTTTCCAGGTAGCCGGTGATCACCGTCAGCGGCGTGCGCAGCTCGTGGCTGACATTGGCGACGAAGTCCTTGCGCATCTGTTCGAGCTGATGAATGCGGGTCACGTCGCGTACCAGCATCAGGTGCTCGTTGTTGCCGTAGCGGGTGAGTTGCAGCTGCACGCGCAGGCGGTCGTTGATCGGTGAGGGGATCTCGAGCGGTTCGGCATAGTTTTCCGCTTCGAAGTATTCCTTGAAGCGCGGGTGGCGCACCAGGTTGGTCACCGGTTGGCCGCCGTCCTGCGGGGTCTTGAAGCCCAGCAGGGTTTCGGCAGCGCGGTTCCACCACTCCAGGTTGCCTTCGCTGTCGAGCATGATCACCGCGTCACGCAGTGCGGCGGTGGACTCCTGCACCCGGTCGATCACCGCCTGCAGGCGGCCACGCACGCGCTGGTCGCGGCGCTGCAGGTGATAGATGCTGTCGAACACCTCGCCCCACAGGCCATAGCCGTCTGGCGGTGCCTCATCGGGCTGGTGGTGGCGCAGCCAGTCGTGCAGGCGCAGCAGCTGCTTGAGCGTCCAGCCCAGGTAGAACGCCAGGCCGATGGCCAGGCTCCAGCCGTAGAAACCGCTGATCAGGCCGCCGATCAGGCAGACGGTGATCAGCAGCAACATGTGGCGAATCAGGGTTGCGTGCCAGTTCTGGTTCAATTGACAGTCCTTGTACTGCGGGCGTCTGGGCTTCGATCAGCTCTTGGTCGAGAACCGATAGCCAGTGCCGCGGACGGTTTGTACCAGATTTTCGTAGGCTTCACCCAGCGCCTTGCGCAGGCGGCGGATGTGCACGTCGACCGTGCGCTCCTCGACATAGACATTACCGCCCCAGACCTGGTCGAGCAGCTGGCCGCGGGTGTAGGCGCGCTCCTGGTGGGTCATGAAGAACTGCAGCAGGCGGTATTCGGTGGGGCCCATCTCGGCAGGCCTGCCGTCGATGGTCACGCGGTGGCTGATCGGGTCGAGCAGCAGGCCGCCGACTTCGATGGGGGCTTCGCTGTCGCTCGGGCCGGTGCGGCGCAGCACGGCCTTGAGGCGCGCCACCAGCTCGCGCGGCGAGAACGGCTTGGTGATGTAGTCGTCGGCGCCGACTTCGAGGCCCTGGATCTTGTTGTCCTCTTCGCCCTTGGCGGTGAGCATGATGATCGGGATGTCGCCGGTCAGTTCGTCGCGCTTGAGACGGCGTGCCAGTTCGATGCCCGAGGTGCCCGGCAGCATCCAGTCGAGCAGGATCAGGTCCGGCTTGCGGTCGACGATGATGGCATGGGCCTGTTGCGAGTTCTCCGCCTCAAGGCAGTCATAGCCAGCCATTTCCAATGCAACGGCGATCATCTCGCGGATAGGCGCTTCGTCGTCGACGATCAGAATGTTTCTGCCAACCATGCTCAATTACCTCTCCCGGGAACGGTGTCTTGGCCCGCATTAGATAACGGAATTATTGCAGCTGTGTGACAGGGCATGGGCAGTTCTGGCGACATTGCATGACTGGGCTAGGCTTCACAGGGCCGCTGCAGCGGCTACCAGAACCTTTCCACCCCCCGAAACGATGGTGATTCCAATGACACGACATACGCTGAGCTGGATGGCCCTTTGCGCTGCGCTGGCAGTGCCGGGGGTGGCGTCGGCTCATCACGCCATGGAGAAGGATGGCATGTGGGTCGATCACAACGGCATGACCCTGTACACCTTCGACAAGGATGCAGGCGGCAAGTCGATGTGCAACGGTGATTGCGCGACCAACTGGCCGCCGTTGAAGGTCACGGCCGGCGAAAAAGCCGAAGGCAAGTGGGCGCAGATCAAGCGTGACGACGGTTCGATGCAGTGGGCTTACGATGGCAAGCCGCTGTACACCTTCGTCAAGGACAAGAAAGCCGGGGACATGACCGGCGATGGCATGAAGGATGTCTGGCACGTGGCCAAGCCCTAAGAGCGCCTTGTAGCCTGTGGGAGCGGGGGGGGGGGGGGGGGGGGGGGGGGGGGGGGGGGGGGGGGGGGGGGGGGGGGGGGGGTGAGGGGGGGGGGGGGGGGGGTG
>NZ_JBMOWQ010000211.1:0-12005 GCF_049310485.1 Pseudomonas sp. GZD-209 | reverse complement strand
CCCCCTCTTCCCCCCCCCCCCCCCCCCCCCCCTTCCCCCCCCCCCCCCCCCCCCTCCCCCCCCCCCCCCCCCCCCCACAGGGGCTTTGACTCTCAACGCAACGCGTAATCCAGCACCACCCCGATAAACATCAGCATCCCCGCCCAGTGGTTGTGCAGGAACGCCTTGAAGCAGGCGTCCCGGTCCAGCTTGCGCGTCGACCAGAATTCCCAGGCGAAGCACACCGCTGCCGCCAGCAACCCCAGGTGGAACCAGCCCCCCAGCTCGAAACGGCTGCCGGCCAGCAGCAGGCAGCCCAGCGACAGCAACTGCAGGCTGAGGATGATCACCCGGTCGGCCTCGCCGAACAGGATGGCGGTGGATTTCACCCCGATCTTCAGGTCGTCGTCACGGTCGACCATGGCGTAGTAGGTGTCATAGCCCACCGTCCACAGCAGGTTGGCGATGTACAGCAGCCAGGCAGCGGCCGGCAGCTCGCCACCGGCGGCGGTGAAGGCCATGGGGATGCCCCAGGAGTACGCGGCACCCAGCACCACCTGCGGGTAATAGGTGTAGCGCTTCATGAACGGGTAGCAGAACGCCAGGGCCACGGCGCCGAACGACAGCCAGACGGTCTTGGCATTGGTGCACAGCACCAGCAGGAAGCTCACCCCCACCAGCACGGCGAACAGCACCAGGGCTTCGCGTGGCTTGACCCTGCCACTGGCCAGCGGCCGGTCGGCGGTGCGCTTGACGTGGCCGTCCACCTTGCGGTCGGCGAAGTCGTTGATGCAGCAGCCGGCGGCACGCATCAGCACCACCCCCAGGCCGAAGATCAGCACGTTGGCCACGCTGGGTGCGCCATTGCCGGCGATCCACACGGCCATCAGCGTCGGCCACAGCAGCAGGTAGATGCCGATCGGGCGGTCCATGCGGCTCAGCTGGACGAAGTCCCAGGCCCGTGGGTGCAGGCGGTTGAGCGATTTGAGCAGTTGCAGGTACATCAGCAGGTTGCCTCCTTGGCCGCTTGCCACAGTGCCGGCAGGAAAATCTCTGCCACCAGCAGGTCGAGGCCGGCACGCTCGAAGCGCGAACGCCGCCCCCACAGCCCGGCATGGGCGGCCTCGGCAGGCAACCAGCCCTGTGGATAACTGCACACCTCGATGGGGTGGCGGATGAACGCCTGGTCGCAGAACAGCAACTCGCCAAGCGAGCGGGCACCCAGGGTTTCCAGGTCCAGGCCGCCGCGTTCCAGCACACTGCGCCCGGCCACGCTGCGGGCGAACACCCAGGGCTGGCCATGGCCGCGCAGGTAGACCTCACGCACCCAGCCCTCTTCGCCGGGCGCAAGGCCGAGCGCTGCACATTCGTCATCGCGCAGCGGTTGCCAGCCTTCGAACAAGGGCGTGACGCTGAAGTGGTCGTGGGACAGTTGGGTCAGGCGGCGGGTCAGGGAGCCTTGGTCGAACAGCCAGTCGAGGGTCGGCTGGTCGAGCGCGCTCGCCAGTTGTGGATACGGCAGCCACGCGACAGCGGCTGCTTGCGGGGTTTCGTACGACACGTCGGTATGCTTGTGACAGCCAGAGAGGCGGCGAGCTTAGCATGATTGCCCTGGCGGCTTGCATACAGTACAAAGCCCGGACGAGATTGCGCGGTGCCTCTATCGCGGGGCAAGCCCGCTCCCACTGGGCCTACACAAGTCCAGTGGGAGCGGGCTTGCCCCGCGATAGAGGCCATCAGCAGCGACACATCAAGCCTGACCGAGGAACGACCCCCCATGAAGAAGTGGCAATGTATTGTCTGTGGCCTGATCTACGACGAAGCCGAAGGCTGGCCGGATGACGGCATCGCCCCGGGCACCCGTTGGGAAGACGTGCCGCAAGACTGGCTGTGCCCCGACTGCGGCGTGGGCAAGGGCGATTTCGAAATGATCGCCATCGGCTGATCGCAACCCTATTGGAAAGAGGAAGCACCTGCATGACGTCCCCCGTGGTGATCATCGGCACCGGCCTTGCCGGCTACAACCTGGCCCGCGAGTTTCGCAAGCTCGACAGTGAAACGCCGCTGCTGCTGATTACCGCCGACGACGGCCGCTCCTACTCCAAGCCGATGCTCTCCACCGGCTTCGCCAAGGGCAAGGACGCCGACGGCCTGTGCATGGCCGAGCCCGGCGCCATGGCCGAGCAGCTCAAGGCCGAAGTTCGCACCCATACCCGTATCAGCGGTATCGACCCTGGGCACAAGCGCCTGTGGATCGGTGAAGAAGCGGTCGAGTACCGCGACCTGATCCTGGCCTGGGGCGCGCAGACCGTGCAGGTACCGGTTGAAGGCGATGCCGGCGACCAGGTGTTCCCGATCAACGACCTCGAGGACTACGCGCGCTTCCGTGCCGCCGCCGCCGGCAAGCAGCGGGTGCTGATCCTCGGTGCCGGCCTGATCGGCTGCGAGTTCGCCAACGACATGACCCTGGGGGGCTACCAGTGCAACGTGGTGGCACCCTGCGAGCAGGTGATGCCGACCCTGCTGCACCCCGCCGCTGCCAGCGCCGTGCAGGCGGGCCTCGAGGGCCTGGGCGTGCGCTTCCACCTGGGGCCGGTGCTGACCCGTCTGCAGCGGGCAGGCGCGGCCCTCGAAGCGCACCTGTCCGACGGCAGCGTGATCCCTTGCGACCTGGTGGTTTCAGCCATTGGCCTGCGCCCACGCACTGACCTGGCGGCCGCCGCCGGGTTGCAGGTGAACCGTGGCGTGGTGGTCGATCGCCAGCTGCGCACCTCTCACGCCAATATCTTTGCCTTGGGCGATTGCGCCGAAGTCGATGGCATCAATCTGCTGTACGTCATGCCCCTGATGACCTGCGCCCGTGCCCTGGCCCAGACCTTGGCCGGCAACCCCACGGCGGTCGCCTATGGGCCGATGCCCGTCACCGTGAAGACCCCGGCCTGCCCGTTGGTGGTGTCACCGCCACCCGCCGGCCTGGAAGGTAGCTGGCAGGTGGAAGGCAGCGGCGCCGACCTCAAAGTGCTGTGCCACGGGGCTGACGGCCAGCTGCTGGGCTACGCCCTCACGGGTGCGGCCGTCATGGAGAAACTGGCGCTGAATCGCCAGTTACCGCCGCTGATGGCGTAAATGGCGTGCGTTCTGTCGGATTTCTCCTGTTCTTGCCGCGACAATGGCCGCCCAGGTACTGGCGCGGCCCCGGACGGCGTGCCATTCTCACTGGCGTCTACCGCAGCCTAGAGCCTGCGGTGCCTTGAACGCTGCCGCCCTTGGCAGCACGGCATAACAACAAGAAATTCCGTCAAAGAGGCTTCACTATGCGTAAACCAGAACTCGCCGCCGTCATCGCCGACAAGGCCGATCTGACCAAGGAAAAGGCCAACCAGGTCTTGAACGCGATTCTCGACAGCATCACCGGCGCACTCGACAAGGACACCGTCACCTTGGTCGGTTTCGGCACCTTCGAGAAACGTCACCGTGGCGCCCGCACCGGCAAGAACCCGCAAACCGGCGAGCCGGTCAAGATCAAGGCCAGCAACACCGTCGCCTTCAAGCCAGGCAAGAACCTGCGCGACAGCGTCAACGTACCGGCCAAGCCTGCCAAGAAGAAGTGATCGGCAACGACAACGGTCATTCGAACGGGCGCCCTTGAGGCGCCCGTTGTGTTTCTGCGGTGAAAATGCAGCGAACTTGCATAAACTGCCCAGGAAGCGGATAAACTGCGCGACTCAGTCATTTTTCAATCGAGGCGCGTTGATGAAGTTTCGCTTTCTTCTCTGGGCCATGGGGCTGCTGATGGCCAAGGCCAGCCGCAACAACCCGGCGTTCCAGCAGCAGCTGCAGGACAAGGACCTGGTGTTCCAGATGCAGACGCTGGACGGCAAGGTGGCCCGCCATTTCGTGGTCAAGGATCAACGCATCAGCAGCAAGGGCGGCCTGCACCCGCAGCCGGCGTTCGCCATTGCGTTCAAGGATGCCGGCTACGGCTTCGCCACCCTGCAGGCGGGCAACAAGCAGTTGGCGTTCATGCAGGGCATTCAGGACAAGAGCATCCAGATCAAGGGCAACCCGGCGCTGGTGATCTGGTTTCAGGGCTTGATGAAATACCTGAAGCCGAAGAAGAAGGGCTGATACACAACACAATGCGCCTGTGGGAGCGGGTAAACCCGCTCCCACAGGACAGGCGCCCGGCTAAATCAGTGCGGCGCGTGGAACTGCGATGCCAGCTCACGCAGCAAGGCTTCCGCCTCCAGCACCTTGTTCACCACTTCCTCGGCCTTGTCCCGGGTCAGCCCCAGGCGATCGAACAGGGCATCCGGGATTTCGTCCTGCGGGCCCGAACCGATACCCCGCGAACGCAGCAGGCGCACCGACAGGCAGACCAGGTTGGGGAAGGCCGAGTGCTCGCCGTCGTACGATGGGTCGTGCTGGAAGCGCAGGGCGGTGGACAGCTCTTCGGGCATGTCCCACAGCTTCATCAGCCAGGCGCCGATCTGCTCGCGACTGATCCCCAGCAGGTGCTGCTCCACATAGCTGTGGCACAGGTGCGGATTGACCTCCAGATGGCGGCAGATCAGCGAGAAGTGCGGCGGGAACACGTGGGCCAGCAGCAGATAACCGAAATTGTGCAGCAGGCCGGCGAGGTAGGTCAGGCCGGCTTCCGGGCGCTCCGGGCGTGGCATGGCACGGGTCAGGCCCTCGATGACCGCAGCGGTATAGATCGACTGCTGCCAGTAGGGGGTGGCCTGTTGCGGATGGTCCTTGGGCAGGCTCAGGGTCTTGCCCAGGGCCAGGCCGAGGGCCAGGTTGATCACCAGGTCGAAGCCCAGCACCCGCACGATCGCGTCTTCCACCGAGCGGATCTTGCCCGGCGAGGCGTAGTAGGGCGATGCCGCCCAGCTGACCACCTGCGCGGCCAGGGCGGGGTCGGTTTCCACCACGCCGGTGACATCGTCGGTGCTGGCATTGGGGTCGACCCGCAGCTTGATGATTTTTTGCGCGGTATCGGCCAGTGGCGGAATCTCGATGGTTTCTTCCAGGCGCTTCTGGATACGTCGAGCGGTGAAAGCCTGGACGGCCTGGGTGATCTCCTTGGAGTCGTCGTTCGGGCGGTCGAGGTTGGGGCGAATCTCGCGGACCGGCTGGCCAAAGCTACCTGCGCTGGACTTGTGCAACATGCGCTTGAAGTCGTCGCGCTTGATCGACAGCAAGATGCCCAGCTCGCCCGACTGGATCAGCAGGTGCTCTTGCTCGAGCAGCTTGCCTTCATACAGGCAAGGCGAGCTGGTGAGGGCCGGAATGGCCGGCAGGGTCTTGAGGTGGTGCTTGTCGAGCATCTGCTTGAGGCGCGGCAACGGCACGGCCTTGAGCTTGCGGCCTGTCAGCTCCTCGAGGCGGTTGAGGTCCAGCAGCTTGCTCTGCGGGTACAGCACCAGCAGGGCGCCGACTTCGTCATCGAGCAGGATGGCCTGAACCTTCGATGCGGGCAGTTGCTTCGGGCTTTCTGGCACTTCGACATAGGGTACGCCGAGTTTTTCGAGCAACAGCCGGATGACAGACGGTGCGTGTGGGGTTGCGATATCCAGAGCAACTTCAGTCATGGCCTGTATCCACTAATTCCTTTGAAGGCGAAGTATAACCAGCCTGATCGGCAAGCTGGTTCTGTATTGGGACGGCCGTCACACTTGGCCATATTGTTGGCCGTGGCGCAGCCAGCGGTCGAGCAGCGGGCTGACGTGGTGGGGCCAGCGCGCCAGCAAGGCCTGGGCGGCATCGCGCACGGCCGGCAGCAGGTCGGCGTCGCGCATCAGGTCGGCGACCTTGAACTGTAGCAGGCCGGTCTGGCGGGTCCCGAGCATCTCGCCGGGGCCGCGCAGTTCCAGGTCCTTTTCAGCGATGATGAAGCCGTCGTTGGTTTCGCGCATGATGCCCAGGCGCTCGCGGCCGATCTGCGACAGCGGTGGGTGGTACAGCAGCACGCAGTGGCTCACGGCGCTGCCCCGGCCAACCCGGCCGCGCAACTGGTGCAGTTGGGCCAGGCCCAGGCGCTCGGGGTTCTCGATGATCATCAGGCTGGCGTTGGGTACGTCCACGCCCACCTCGATGACTGTGGTGGCCACCAGCAACTGCAGGTTGCCAGCCTTGAATTCAGCCATCACCGCAGCCTTCTCCGCGGGCTTCATGCGCCCGTGGATCAGGCCCACGCGCAACTCGCCCAAGGCGCTGCCGAGGTCTTCAAAGGTGCTTTCGGCCGCCTGGCAGGTCAGTTCTTCGGACTCTTCAATCAGCGTGCATACCCAGTAGGCCTGGCGCCCCTCGGCGCACGCGGCGCGGACCCGCTCGACCACTTCGAAGCGGCGGCTGTCGGCCACCAGCACGGTATTGACCGGCGTTCGCCCGGGCGGCAGCTCGTCGAGGATCGAGGTGTCCAGGTCGGCGTAGGCACTCATGGCCAGGGTGCGCGGGATCGGGGTGGCGGTCATGATCAGCTGGTGTGGGCACAGCTCGCCGTTGACGCCCTTCTTGCGCAGGGCCAGGCGTTGCTGCACACCGAAGCGATGCTGTTCGTCGATGATCGCCAGGGCCAGGTGCTTGAAGCGCACCTCTTCCTGGAACAGCGCATGGGTGCCGACCACCATCGGCGCACCGCCGGCGATCTGCTCCAGGGCGCTGGCGCGGGCCTTGCCCTTGAGCTTGCCGGCCAGCCAGGCGACTTCGATGCCCAGCGGTTCGAGCCAGCGCTTGAAAGTGATGAAGTGCTGTTCGGCGAGGATCTCGGTTGGCGCCATCAGCGCGACCTGATAGCCGGCCTCCAGCGCCTGCAGCGCGGCAAGGGCGGCAACCACGGTCTTGCCGGCGCCGACGTCGCCCTGTACCAGGCGCATCATCGGTTCGGGCTGGCTGAGGTCGTAGGCGATTTCGTTGCCGACCCGTTGCTGGGCGCCCGTGGGGCTGAAGCCCAGGTTGGCCAGGTACTGCGCGGGCAGGCGAGTGGCCTTGGGCAGCACCGGCGCACGCAGGCTGCGCAGGCTTTCACGCAGGCGCTGCTGGGACAGCTGGTGGGTCAGCAACTCTTCGAAGGCCAGGCGGTGCTGGGCCCAGTGCTGGCCTTCGGCGAGTTCATCGACATCGGCGTCAGCCGGTGGGTTGTGCAGGTAGCGGATGGCGTCGCTCAGTGGCGCCAACTGGTAGTCACGGGCCAGCTCGTCGGGCAGCCAGTCGGGCAGGCTGCGCGGCCCGAGCTGACCGAGGCTCTGCTGGCACAGCAGGCGCAAGCGCTGCTGGGTGAGGCCTTCGGTGGTCGGGTAGATCGGCGTCAGGGTCTGTTCCACCGGCGCTGCCGGCTCGTCGCCGCTCAGGGCGCGGTACTCGGGGTGATAGATTTCCAGCCCCGAGGCGCCGGGGCGGGCCTCGCCATAGCAGCGCACGTGGGTGCCACGCTTGAGGCCTTCCTTCTGCGCATTGCTGAAGTGATAGAAGCGCAGGCTCAGCACACCGGTGCCGTCGCCCAGGCGCACGACCAGGCTGCGGCGCTTGCCCATGGTCACGTCGGCGCCGCTGACCACACCTTCGATCACTGCGTCCTGCCCTGGCCGCAGTTGACCGATGGGGACCACGCGGGTGCGGTCCTGGTAGCGCAGGGGCAGGTGGAACAGCAGGTCCTGCAGGTTCTCCAGGCCTACCTTGGCGAGTTTCTCCGCCATGGCATCACCAACGCCCTTGAGCGCGGTGACCGGCACATTCGACAGCTCGGTCATGGGGTCAGGCCGGTTGTGCCACGGGCGCCTTGGCCACCGAGCAGAGGCGGACCGAGTCGGCAAGAATCTCGATGGCCTTGGGCCGCGGGAAGCTGGCACGCCAGGCGATGGCCACGGTGCGGAACGGCGCCGGCGAGGTCAGCGGGCGAACCTCGATGACACCGGGCGCGTAGTGGTGGCTGTGCACCGCCGACAGCGGAAGAATCGATACGCCCAGGCCGGAGGCGACCATGTGGCGGATGGTTTCCAGCGAGCTGGACTCGACCGTGGTGTGCTTGGCGCCTTCGCCACCCTTGTTGAGGGTGGGGCAGGCTTCCAGTACCTGGTCGCGGAAGCAGTGGCCTTCGCCCAGCAGCAGCAGGCTCTTGTCGTTGAGCATGGCGGTGTCGATGGTCTTCTTCGCGGTCCACGGGTGATCGGCCGGCATCAGCGCGCAGAAGGGCTCGTCGTACAGCGGCATCGTCAGCACGTCGGCTTCATTGAACGGCAGGGCGACGATCACCGCGTCAAGCTCGCCATTGCGCAGCTTTTCGCGCAGCACGTGGGTGAAGTTCTCTTCGATGTACAGCGGCATCTGCGGCGCCACGCGGTGCAGTTGCGGGATCAGGTGCGGGAACAGGTAGGGGCCGACGGTATAGATGGCGCCAACCTTGAGCGGGGCAGTCAGCTGGTTCTTGCCGGCCTGGGCCAGTTCGCGGATACCCTGGGCCTGCTCCAGGACCTTCTGCGCCTGGGCAACGATGCTCTCGCCGACCGGCGTGAGGCGCACCGCGCTCTTGCTGCGTTCGAAGATCAGCACGCCGAGCTCGTCCTCGAGCTTCTTCACCCCGACCGACAGGGTGGGCTGGCTGACGTGGCAACGCTCGGCGGCGTGGCCGAAGTGCTGCTCCTGGGCGAGGGTGACGATGTAGCGAAGTTCGGTGAGGGTCATAACGTGCGTCCATGAAGTTGCGGCCCCAGCATAGCGGCTGCAATTGATAGACGCACGTTATCAGACTTGCTGTTTTGTGACAGAAACAAAAGCGTCAGCGTCGGTCCAGCGAGTAGACGAACGGTGCAACGACTTCGATCGTGCCATTGGTCAACAGCTCAGCCGGCGGCTTGGGTACCGTGCCGGCCCGGCGGATCATTTCCATCGTGGCCCGGTCCAGCGCCGCGCTGCCCGACCCGCCCGCCATCGAGTACGAGACCACCTTGCCTTCGGCGTCGACGACGAAACGCAGGCGGTTGATGCCCTGCAAGCCGCGACGGCGAGCGTCCTCGGGGTACTTCTTGTACTTCGCCAGGTGGCGCAGCAGGTCGCTCTGCCAGCTCGGCAGGGCATTGCTGTTCGAGGCGATGCTCGGTGCCGGTGCCGCCGACTTCTGCGGTGGCGAATTGCTCGGCGGAGTATCCGCGACGTCGTCCTTGGCCGGCGCTTCGTCCTTGGGCTGCTCAAGCTTTTTCTCAGGCTGGGGCGGCTGCGGCTTGGCCTTGGGCTTGGGCGGCTTGGGGATGGCGATTTTCGGTTTTGGCGCTTCTGCCAGTTTCGGCAGCGGCGGTTCCTCGACCGGAGTCGGCGGCTTCGGTGCGGCCTTCGGCGGTGGCGGTGGAGCGGGCTCGGGCAGCGGTGCCAGTTCGACCATCATGGCTGCCGGTGGCAGCTCGATGGCCTGGGGCACCGACCAGTTGAGCGTCAGCACCACGGCGACCACGTGCACGCCCAGCACGATGGCCAGGCTGGTGCCGTAGCGCGCCATGTTTGAGCGCGGTTTCGTCATTTCTTGGCTGCCGTCTCGAGCCCGACCAGGCCAACCTTGAGGTAGCCGGCGGCGCGCATGGTGTTCATCACTTCCATCAGGTCGCCGTAATCGACGCCTTTGTCAGCCTGGAAGAAGATGGTGGTTTCCTTGTCACCCTTGGTCTTGGCATCGAGCATCGCGCCAAGCTGGTCCTGCTGGGCCACCAGGTCATCGCCGAGGTACAGCTTCTTGTCGGCCTTGACGCTGACGAACACCGGCTTCTCCGGCCTTGGCGCCGGCTTGGCGGTCGAGGCGGGTAGGTCGACCTTGATGTCGACCGTGGCCAGGGGTGCGGCGACCATGAAGATGATCAGCAGCACCAGCATCACGTCGATGAACGGCGTGACGTTGATTTCGTGGTTCTCGGCGAGGTCGTCGCCACCTTCGTTCAGATGCAGGCCCATGGCTTACCCCACTTTCACCATGTGCGGGGCGGCGCGCTCGCCACCTTGATG
Organism: Pseudomonas sp. GZD-209; assembly: GCF_049310485.1. Classification (NCBI taxonomy): domain Bacteria; kingdom Pseudomonadati; phylum Pseudomonadota; class Gammaproteobacteria; order Pseudomonadales; family Pseudomonadaceae; genus Pseudomonas; species Pseudomonas sp. GZD-209. Next base: position 2,036 of record NZ_JBMOWQ010000211.1, on the reverse strand, counting down.
GTCCAGGTCACGGCTGACCAGCAGCAGTACCTGAGCGGAAGCGTCGGATACTTGTGCCTTGTAGCCGGCGATAGAGCGGGCAAAGACGTTGTAGATGACCACTGCCGGAATCGCTGCAACCAGGCCCAGGGCCGTAGCCAGCAGGGCCTCGGCGATACCTGGGGCAACCACGGCAAGGTTGGTGGTCTGGGTCTTGGCGATGCCGATGAAGCTGTTCATGATGCCCCAAACGGTACCGAACAGGCCGACGAACGGCGCGGTGGAACCGATGGTCGCCAGCACGCCGGTGCCGCTGCTCATGGTGCGGCCGCTGGCGGCTACCAGGCGCTCGAGGCGGAAGCTGACACGCTCCTTGATGCCTTCTTTTTCGCGGGCGTTGGCCGACAGGCGCATCTCTTCGAGGGCGTCGTGCACCAGGGTGTGGGCCAGGGTGCCTTCCTTGTTGGAGACTTCGCTGGCTTCCTTGAGGCTCACCGAGCGCTTCAGGGCGGCGATTTCACCACGCAGGCGACGCTTGGCGCCCATCAGCTCGAAGCCTTTGGCGATCCAGATGGTCCAGGTGATGATCGAGGCGATGGCCAGGCCGATCATCACGGCCTTCACCACCACGTCGGCGTTCTTGTACATGCCCCATGGGGACAGGTCGTGGGCCATGCCCAGCGAGGTGTCTTCGACCAGCGGCTGCACGTTCTCTTCGACCGCAGCCTGGGCGTCAACCGGTGCGGTTGCGCCTACCGGTGCCTGACCTTCAGCGGCTGGCGCAGCTGGGGCGGTGGCGGCGGCCGGAGTGGCGGCAGTGGCGGTTGGCTCATCGGCCATTGCCACGGGTGCCAGCACCAGGCTGAACATCAGCGCGGCAATGGCGCGCCAGGCGCGCGACGTGGTTGGCGAAGCGGAAGGTTGAGTGCGTGTCATGCTGGCCGGACCTGATGAAGAGGAAAAGATTGAGTTCTCCAGGGCCTCGAAACAGGCCGAGAACAGACAAGGCGGCCATTATTGCAATTAATTCTTGTTAACAAAAGTAATGTGATTGCTTTTTTTGACCTTGGTATAGCCGTTTATCGCCAGAACGCTATAGCCTGCCCCTTTAGGAATAGGAGTTTTGGCATGTCAGACGTATCTGCTTTGATCGTAGGTTGTGGTGATGTCGGCAGTCGTCTGGCCCGCCAACTGCTGGCCCTCGGCTGGCAGGTCAGCGGCTTGCGGCGCTCGGTCCAGCAGTTACCCAAAGGGGTCGATCCCATCGCCGCCGACCTTTCCGACCAGCGTATGCCGGCTGACTGGCCCGAGCGCAATCCGGACTACCTGGTGTACTGCGTGGCGGCCAGCCAGCATGACGAAGCCGGCTATCAGGCGGCCTATGTCGAGGGCTTGCGGCATGTACTGGCTTGGCTGCAGCGCGGCGGCAAACTGCCCCGGCGGTTGCTGTTCGTGTCCAGCAGCAGCGTTTTCGCGCAGAAGGACGGCGAGTGGATCGACGAGACTGCCAGCACCGAGCCCGAGGGCTATTCCGGCAAGGTGATGCTTGAAGCCGAGCAGCTCGCTCTGGGCAGCGGCATCCCCGCCAGTGTCGTGCGCCTGACGGGTATCTATGGCCCAGGGCGTGAGTGGTTGCTGAGCCAGGTGCGGCAGGGTTATCGCGTCGCCGAAGAGCCGCCACTGTATGGCAACCGGATCCATGCCGAGGATGCGGCGAGCCTGCTGGCCTACCTGTTACAGGCTGATGCCCGTGGTGTGGTGCTGGAAGACTGCTATATCGGTGTCGACGACGACCCGGCGCCTTTGGCCGATGTGGTGGCCTGGCTGCGTGGGTACATGGGCGTCACCGAGTGGTCGGATGACCAGCGGGTGCGGCGTACCGGCAGCAAGCGCTGCAGCAACGCGCGGGCGAAGGCGTTGGGGTGGGTGCCGCAGTATCCGAGTTACAAAGAGGGGTATGCGGCGATTCTGGAGGGGCGTGGCTGAGGTTTGTGGCCCTATCGGGGGGGGGGGGGACGGACCCCACGAGTTTCTGGCTCGTGTGGTGGGGGGGTTCT
>NZ_JBMOWQ010000210.1:0-8913 GCF_049310485.1 Pseudomonas sp. GZD-209 | reverse complement strand
AAACCCCCTTCCCGGGGGGGTTCTTGTGTTGGGGGGGGGGGGTTTCCCCCCGCGATGAGCGTTAGTTCTTCTCCAGCACCCACTGCCGGGCGCCGGCAGCCAGCTCGGGCATCTCGTCCGGCTGGGCGCGGTTCACCGCCCGGAAGATCTCCAGGGTGTCGCCATCGCGCTTGAAGATCCACGGCGCACCGCGCTGGTTGCGTTCCAGCCACATGCTGTCGTTGCCGCCGCCCATGGTCGCGCAATCGCCCGCCAGGCACACGGCGAAGCGGTCAACCCCAGGCAGCCCGGTGACGTTGCCGGTGTCGTTGAAGCGCACGGTAGTACCTTGGCCCTGGCCTTCGACGATCTTCCAGTCACCGCCGAGGAAGGCTTTGTACAGCGCCTTCTCGAAGCTGCCACCCAGCGGGGTGTTGCTTGCCGCTTCGCTGCGTACGAAGTGCTGTTCTGCACCAGCAGGGTTAATGACCCGAAGCTCGTCGCCATCCAGCTCCAGCTGTTCGGTCTGGCCACCTGCAAAGCTGACCTTCCAGTTGTTCTTGTTGGCGCTGAGTTGGCCGTCGACCGCTTCGAAACCATTGCTGAAGCTGGCTTTCTGGCTGGCGACATCCAGCTTCCATTCGAGCTCGATGCCATTTTTGTTCAGCGGCTCACTCACACGGCCGCTTTTGACGACTGCGTCGATGGCGTCCTGGTTGATCCAGGTGCCGTTGAAATCTTCCGGTTTGTGGCTGGCGCAGCCGCCCAGGAGCAGGGCTGCCAATGCCAGAGGCAATGCGTGGCGCATGGGGAGGACCTTGGGGCAGGAGGTGCGGTGACGGGCGTGGCGCCCGTCACCCGGGGGTATTACTCGAGGACCAGAATGGCGTCCATTTCAACCTGGGCGCCTTTTGGCAGCGCAGCCACGCCGATGGCGGCGCGGGCAGGATAGGGCTGTTCGAAGTAACGGCCCATCACCTCGTTGACCTTGGCGAAGTGGCTCAGGTCGGTGAGGAAGATGTTCAGCTTGACGATGTCCTTGAACGAACCACCAGCGGCCTCGGCGACCGACTTCAGGTTTTCGAACACCTGGACGGTCTGGGCTTCGAAGCCTTCAACCAGTTCCATGGTTTTCGGGTCGAGCGGGATCTGGCCCGACATGTACACGGTGTTGCCGGCCTTGATCGCCTGAGAGTAAGTACCGATGGCGGCAGGGGCCTTGTCGCTGGTGATGACAGTCTTGCTCATGATGACTCCTTGCGGTTGGCGGACTACGCACGCGTCCGGGTGATGCGGACCACCCCGGTCAAGGTGCGCAGCTTCTTGATCACGCGGGCCAGGTGCACGCGGTCGCGCACGCTGACCACCAGTTGGACCACGCTGATACGGCCGTCGCGTTCGTCCATGCTGATTTTTTCGATGTTGCCGTCGGCGGCGTTGACGCTGCTGGCCAGGAGGGCGATCAGGCCGCGCTGGTGTTCCAGCTCGACGCGCAGCTCGACATTGAACTCGCCAGCGACATCCTTGGCCCAGGAAAGCTGCAGGCACTTCTCTGGGTTATGACGGATTTCACTGATGTTGCGGCAGTCTTCCAGGTGCACGACCATGCCCTTGCCTGCCGACAGGTGGCCGACGATCGGATCGCCCGGGATCGGCGTGCAGCACTTGGCATAGCTGAGCACCAGGCCCTCGGTGCCGCGGATCGTCAGCGGGCCTTCCGGTGCCGGCAGCTCCTCGCCGTCGGCGGACAGCAGGCGGCGGGCGACCACATAGGCCATGCGGTTGCCCAGGCCGATGTCTTCGAGCAGGTCTTCGATCAGCTCCAGGCGGTACTCGGCGAGAATCGCCTGGATGCGCTCCTGGGGGATCTTCTCCAGGCTGCTGTCGAAACCGGTCAGTACCTTGTTCAGCAGGCGCTCGCCGAGGCTGATGGACTCGGAGCGGCGCTGCTGCTTGAGGGCATGACGGATGTGCGTGCGGGCCTTGCCGGTCACCACGAAGTTGAGCCAGGCCGGGTTCGGGCGGGCGCCCGGGGCGCTGACGATCTCCACGGTCGAGCCGCTTTGCAGCGGTTCGGACAGCGGCGCCAGGCGGCGGTTGATACGGCAGGCGATGCAGCTGTTGCCGACGTCGGTGTGCACCGCGTAGGCAAAGTCGACGGCGGTGGAGCCTTTGGGCAGCTCCATGATCCGGCCTTTGGGGGTGAAGACGTAGACCTCGTCCGGGAACAGGTCGATCTTCACGCTCTCGATGAATTCCAGCGAGTTGCCGGCGCGCTGCTGCAGTTCGAGGATGCCCTTGACCCACTGGCGGGCGCGGGCGTGGCTGCCCTTGGGCTGCTCTTCCTCGTTGGACTTGTACAGCCAGTGCGCGGCGATGCCGTTGTTGGCCATCTCTTCCATTTCGCGGGTGCGGATCTGGATTTCGATGGGCACGCCGTGCATGCCGAACAGGGTGGTGTGCAGCGACTGGTAGCCGTTGGCCTTGGGGATCGCGATGTAATCCTTGAAGCGCCCCGGCAGCGGCTTGTACAGGTTGTGCACGGCGCCCAGCACGCGGTAGCAGGTGTCGACCTTGTCGACGACGATGCGGAAGGCGTACACGTCCATGATTTCGGTGAAGGCGCGGCGCTTGCCACGCATCTTCTTGTAGATGCCGTAGAGGTGTTTCTGCCGTCCACTGACCTCGCCCTCGATACCGTCGGCGGCCAGGCAGTTGGCCAGCGAGGTTTCGATCTTGGCGACGATCTCCTTGCGGTTGCCACGGGCGCTTTTCACCGCGCGGTGGATCAGCGAGGAGCGCATCGGGTGCATGGCCTTGAAGCCCAGGTCCTCGAACTCCACGCGCACGGTGTGCATCCCCAGGCGGTTGGCGATGGGGGCGTAGATCTCGAGGGTTTCCTTGGCGATGCGCCGGCGTTTTTCGCCGGACAGCACTTCCAGCGTGCGCATGTTATGCAGGCGGTCGGCCAGCTTGACCAGGATCACGCGAATGTCGCGGGCCATGGCCATGGCCATTTTCTGGAAGTTTTCCGCTTGCGCTTCGGCCTTGGTCTCGAAGTTCATCTGGGTCAGCTTGCTGACCCCGTCGACCAGCTCGGCGACGGTTTCGCCGAACTGCTGGCTCAAGGCTTCCTTGGCGATGCCGGTGTCTTCGATCACGTCGTGCAGCATGGCCGCCATCAGGCTCTGATGGTCCATGTGCATGTCGGCGAGGATGCTGGCGACCGCCAGCGGGTGCGTCACATAGGGTTCGCCGCTGCGGCGGCGCTGGCCGTCGTGGGCTTGTTCGGCGTAGAAGTAGGCCCGACGAACCAGGTTGACCTGTTCGGGGCCTAGATAAGTCGACAGCCGTTCGGCGAGGGCTTCTATACCCGGCATGGTTTCACCTCTTGCGAAAGAAGAGGGCCTTGCGCCGCACGGTGTCGACTGGGCATCAATCAGACGGCCTCGTTGTTCTCGTCCTCGAACGCGGCGAATACCGGATCCTCGGTGACGATTTCTTCGGCGGCGATGAATTCGTTGGTGACGATGCCTTCGGCGATTTCACGCAGGGCGACGACGGTTGGCTTGTCGTTTTCCCACGCTACGCGTGGCTCTTTGCCGCCGGTAGCCAGCTGGCGGGCGCGCTTGGTCGAGAGCATGACCAGCTCGAAGCGGTTATCCACGTGTTCCAGGCAGTCTTCAACAGTTACGCGGGCCATGGTCTTCCTCAGTAGCAAATGCGGTAGGCGTGCGCCCATGAATGGGCAGGCGGACTCGATAGTTTAAAAAATCACCAGCCAATAGGGAAGGACTGTTTTGTCTGGTGACCCATCGCGGGGCAAGCCCGCTCCCACGTCGCGCTCGACATTGAACTTGCGTGGGAGCGGGCTTGCCCCGCGAAAGCGCCGGAGCAGACAGCGCCAAGCGTGAGGCTGACAATAACGTTACCCAGCCCGCAAACACAACCGCCTCACAGCATCGCGTCGCGCAGCCGCGGGGTCAGTTCCTCGAACAGGGTCTGCACCGAGCGCAACGCGCGGCAATCCGGGCGGGTCAGCAGCCACAGCTGGGTATCGCAGCCGGGCAGCGGGCCGCTCAGCGCATCGACGCCCGGCAGGGCGTGGACCATGTAGTCGGGCAGTGCCGCCACACCGAGGCCGGTGCTCACCAGCTGGGCAATGGTCGACATGCCGCTGCACTGGTAGCGCGGGCTCAACCCCGGGTACTGCTGATTGCGCCAGACCACGGTGGCGTGGTCCTGCATGGAGTCGTCCGGGGCGATCCACGGCACGCTGGTGGGCGAGCTGTCGAGGCGCTCGCGCAGCTCGGGGCGGCCGCAGATCACGTAGCTGGTCGAGCCCAGGCAGCGACCGACCAGGTGCTCCGGCGGTGTGTTGGTCAGGCGCAGAGCAATGTCGGCGTCGCGTCGGCTGAGGTTGGCGAAGGTGTTGGAGGTGCCCATTTCCAGCGAAAGCGCCGGGTAGTTGGGCATGAACTCGGCCAGTGCCGGCAGCAGCAAGCTGTGCAGTACCGCTTCGGTACAGGTCAGGCGCACCGTACCGCTGACCACCTGTTCGCCGCTGGTCAGGGCGATGCGCGCGGCATCCAGCGCCTGTTCGGCGCGCTCGGCCTGCTCGGCCAGGGCCTGGGCGGTGTCGGTGGGCAGGTAGCCCTTGCGGCTCTTGACGAACAACGCGGTGCCCAACGCCGATTCCAGCCGGCGAATCGAGCGGAACACCGTCGAAACATCGACCTTGAGCAGTTCGGCAGCCTTTGCCAGGGAGCGGCCGCGTTCCAGGGCCAGGACCAGTGACAGGTCCGCATGGTTGATCTGATATTGCATTGGTGCACGCTCTGCTTGCCGAATTGCCAATGTCTAGTTGCGCTGGAGCCATTTTATAGTGAAATGGCCGGCAGGAATCAATGCACTCGGTCGGCAACCAGCCCCCAACGATGGGCCAGTGAAAAGAACAACAGTAATTCCATCGTCGCCTTAGCAGGCGTCAGCCGTATCCCCACATCGCCGCTCCGAATCAAAGGATGTACAGCCATGACGTCGGTCTCCCCGTGCGCCAGTTCTTCCCGCGAGATGAATGAATTCCTGGAAGCCCATCCGGACACCCAGTACGTCGATCTGCTGATCTCCGACATGAACGGCGTGGTGCGCGGCAAGCGCATCGAGCGCGCCAGCCTGCACAAGGTGTACGAGAAAGGCATCAACCTGCCGGCCTCGTTGTTCGCCCTCGACATCAACGGTTCGACCGTCGAAAGCACCGGCCTTGGCCTGGACATCGGCGACGCCGACCGCATCTGCTTCCCGATCGCCGGCACGCTGTGCGACGAGCCGTGGCAGAAGCGCCCCACCGCCCAGCTGCTGATGACCATGCATGAGCTGGACGGTGCGCCGTTCTTCGCCGACCCGCGGGAAGTGCTACGCCAGGTGGTGAGCAAGTTCGACGACCTGGGCCTGGATATCTGCGCCGCGTTCGAGCTGGAGTTCTACCTGATCGACCAGGACAACCTCAACGGTCGCCCGCAGCCGCCACGCTCGCCAATCTCCGGCAAGCGCCCGCAATCGACCCAGGTGTACCTGATCGACGACCTCGACGAGTACGCCGACTGCCTGCAGGACATGCTCGAAGCCGCCAAAGAGCAGGGCCTGCCCGCTGACGCGATCGTCAAGGAAAGCGCCCCGGCGCAGTTCGAAGTGAACCTGCATCACGTCGCCGACCCGCTGAAGGCCTGTGACTACGCGATCCTGCTCAAGCGCCTGATCAAGAACGTCGCCTACGACCATGAAATGGACACCACCTTCATGGCCAAGCCCTACCCGGGCCAGGCGGGCAACGGCCTGCACGTGCACATCTCGCTGCTCGACAAGAAGACCGGCAAGAACATCTTCGCCAGTGACGACCCGCTCGAAAGCGACACCCTGCGCCACGCCGTCGGCGGTGTGCTGGAGACCATGCCGGCGTCGATGGCATTCCTCTGCCCGAACATCAACTCGTACCGCCGCTTCGGTGCCCAGTTCTACGTGCCCAATGCGCCGAGCTGGGGTGTGGACAACCGCACGGTGGCGGTGCGCGTGCCGAACGACAACCGCGACAACGTGCGTATCGAGCACCGCGTGGCCGGCGCCGATGCCAACCCGTACCTGATGCTCGCCGCGATCCTGTCCGGTATCCACCATGGCCTGACCAACAAGGTCGAGCCGGGCGCGCCGATCGAGGGCAACTCCTACGAGCAACTGGAGCAAAGCCTGCCGAACAACCTGCGCGATGCCCTGCGCGCGCTGGACGACAGTGAAGTGCTCAACCAATACATCAGCCCGGACTACATCGATATCTTCGTGGCCTGCAAAGAGAGCGAGCTGGCCGAGTTCGAAGTGTCGATCTCCGACCTCGAGTACAACTGGTACCTGCACACGGTGTAAGCCCATGAGCGCAATTGCGGTCCCCTTGATCGGTGTCAGCGCCTGCCGTCAGCAGGTGGGGAAGAACTCGTCGCACACGGTGGGCGACAAGTATGTCGAGGCCGCAGGCTTTGCCGGCATGCCGCTGATCCTGCCGGCCCGTGATGGCGGCAGCGACACGCAGGCGCTGCTGGCGCAACTCGACGGCATTCTGTTTACCGGCTCGCCTTCCAATATCGAGCCGCATCATTACAATGGCGCGCCCAGCGCGGCAGGCACCCGCCACGACCTTGCGCGTGACCGCCTGACCTTGCCGTTGCTGCAGGCGGCGATTGCCGCCGGGGTACCGGTGTTCTGCATTTGTCGTGGCTTCCAGGAATTGAACGTGGCCCTTGGCGGCACCTTGCACCAGCGGGTGCAGGAACTGCCCGGCTACCTGGACCACCGTGAACCTGAGGACGCACCCCTGGAGGTGCAATACGGCCCTCGTCACCCCGTCGCTGTTGCACCGGGCGGGTTGTTCGAGCGCCTGGGCCTGGCGGCGCAGTTCGAGGTCAACTCGCTGCACAGCCAGGGCATCGACCGTCTGGCCCCTGGCCTGCGTGTCGAGGCACGGGCCCCGGATGGCCTGATTGAAGCGGTGTCGATGCCGGATGCGCCGGGCCTGGTGCTCGGTGTGCAGTGGCACCCGGAATGGCGTTACGCCGAAAACCCGGTTTCGCTGCGCCTGTTCGAGGCGTTCCGCGAGGCCTGCATTGCCCACGCTGCAAGGGAGGGTGTGCGCTCGAAAACATTCGGGCGTTAGCCGAAGGTCGAGGATGACCGTGCCCCCCCCGCAAGCTTTCAATGAGTGAAAGCGGGCCCTCTACGGCGGGCCTGTGAGAACAATTCCAATAGTTACGGCAAATACTCATGAGCAATTACACAGAAGCCGGCCGCCCACCTGATGTGGCAGCCGACTCGGGCAACAACACCCAAGGCGCCAGCAAAGGCCTGGCCAAGGGCCGCCTGGGCCTTTTGGCCAGCGTGGTGCTGGGCATCTCCACCATTGCCCCGGTCTACACCCTGACCGGTGCCCTCGGCCCGACCGTGCGCGAAGTCGGCGCCCACCTGCCGGCGGTGTTCATCGTCGGCTTCCTGCCGATGCTGCTGGTGGCCCTGGGCTACCGCGAGCTGAACTCGGCGGAGCCGGACAGCGGCACCTCCTTCACCTGGTCGGCGCGGGCTTTCGGCCCGATGATCGGCTGGATCGGCGGCTGGGGGCTGGTGGTCGCCACCACCATCGTGCTGTCCAACCTGGCGGGCGTGGCCGTCGACTTCTTCTACCTGTTCCTGGCCCAGATCACCGGCACCCAGGAGCTGGCGGCCCTGGCAGACAACCTGCTGATCAACGTCACCACCTGTTGCGTGTTCATCGCCCTGGCGGTGTGGATCTGTTGTCGCGGCATGGCGACGACCATGACGGTGCAGTATGGCCTGGTGGCCCTGCAACTGATGGTGCTGATCGGCTTTGCCTTCGCCGCGTTCAGCGAGTCCACGGCACCGCCGCCGCTGGCCTTCGACCTGGCCTGGTTCAACCCGTTCGGGGTCGAGTCGTTCTCGGCGTTCGCCGCCGGCCTGTCGTTGTCGATCTTCATTTTCTGGGGCTGGGACGTGTGCCTGACCGTCAGCGAAGAGTCCGTCGGCAGTGACGAGGTGCCGGGCAAGGCGGCCACCTGGACCGTATTGCTGATCCTGATGCTGTACCTGCTCACCGCTATCGCCACCCTGCAGTTCGCCGGGATCAGCGACACCGGCCTGGGCCTGGGTAACCCGCGTATCCAGGAGAACGTGTTTGCCCACCTGGCCGGCCCGGTGATGGGCCCGCTGGCAATCCTGATGTCCATCGCCGTGCTGGCCAGTACGGCCGCATCGCTGCAGTCGACCTTCGTTTCGCCGGCGCGCACCCTGCTTGCCATGGGTTACTACGGCGCCGTGCCGCAGCGTTTCGCCAGCGTCTGCCCGCGCTCGCAGACCCCGCGTTATGCCACCATCTGCGCCGGCGTCGCCGCGGCCTTGTTCTACGTGACCATGCGCACCCTGAGCGAGAACGTGCTGGCCGACACCATCACCGCCCTGGGCATGATGATCTGCTTCTACTACTCGCTGACCGCGTTCGCCTGCGTGTGGTACTTCCGCCACAGCCTGTTCACCAGCGTGCGCCACTTCTTCATGCGCGGCGTGTGCCCGCTGTTGGGTGGGGTGATCTTGTCGGTGATCTTCGCGCGCACCGCGATCGACAGCGCTTCGCCGGACTTCGGCAGCGGCTCGCATGTCGGCGGGTTGGGCCTGGTGTTCGTGATCGCAGCGATCATCTCGGCGCTGGGCATCGTGCTGATGCTGCTCTCGCGGTTGCGGGCGCCAGCGTACTTCCTGGGGGCTACCCTGCGTCAGCAGGCGACCATTCAGTTGCAGGAATAAAGGTAGAGGTAGCCATCGCGGGGGGGGGGGCAGGCAGCTCGCGAAGAGAGGGGGGGGTTGTCTACGACAAGAGGTGGG
>NZ_JBMOWQ010000209.1:0-9486 GCF_049310485.1 Pseudomonas sp. GZD-209 | reverse complement strand
CCGCGGTGGGGAACCCCCCTCCCCGCGGGGGGGGGGGGGGGTTTCCCCCCCCCGCGATGTTGTTTCAGCCGATCAGCTGTTTCAGCAGCGCCTCATGGCGCTGTTGCTGTTTCTTGAGCAGTAGCCGGTTCGAGCGGAACACCGCTTTCAGATCATCCAGCGCCACGTCGAAGTCGTCATTGATGATGACGTACTCGTATTCGTCGTAGTGCTCCATCTCGCTGACCGCTTCCTTCATGCGCCCGGCAATGATCTCTTCGCTGTCCTGACCACGACCGTCCAGGCGCTGGCGCAGGGCCTGCTGGCTGGGCGGCAGGATGAAGATCGAGCGCGCCTCGGGCATCAGCTTGCGTACCTGCTGGGCACCTTGCCAGTCGATCTCGAGGATCAGGTCGAAGCCCTGGTCGAGGGTTTCCTGCAGGGCGCTGCGCGACGTGCCGTAGAAGTTGCCGAACACCTCGGCGTGCTCGAGGAAGTCGCCTTGGGCGATCAGTGCCTTGAATTCCTCGTGGACGACGAAGTGGTAGTTCACCCCGTGCGCCTCACCCGGGCGCATGGCGCGGGTGGTGTGTGAGACCGACACGCGAACGTGTTGATCCTGCTTGATCAGCTCGGTGACCAGGCTGGTCTTGCCGGCGCCGGACGGTGCCGAAACGATGTAGAGGGTGCCGCTGCTGTGGTTCATGGTCGGGGGTGGCCTTACTCGATGTTCTGTACTTGTTCGCGCATCTGTTCGATCAACACCTTCAGGTTGACCGCCGCCTGCGTGCTGCGTGGGTCAAAGGCCTTGGAGCCCAGGGTGTTGGCTTCGCGGTTGAGTTCCTGCATCAGGAAGTCCAGGCGCCGGCCGGCGGCACCGCCGGACTTGAGCACCCGGCGCACTTCGGTGACGTGGGTGCTGAGGCGGTCGAGCTCTTCGGCGACGTCGCTCTTCTGTGCCAGCAGGACCATCTCCTGCTCCAGGCGCTGCGGGTCGAGCTCGGCCTGCATGTCGCCGAAACGGTCGAGGATCTTCTGCCGCTGCACGGCCAGCATCTGTGGCACCTGGGTGCGCAGGGTGGCCACTTCGCTGGCCATGCTGTCCAGGCGCTCATTGATCAGCCGGGCCAGCTCGGCACCTTCACGCAGGCGTCCGGCCTTGAGCTCGGCCAGTGCTTCGTCGAACAGGGCGATGGCTTCGGCGTTGAGGGCCTGGGGGTCGCTGGCGTCGGCCACCAGCACGCCCGGCCAGGCCAGGACTTCCAGCGGGTTGAGCGGCGCTGGTTGCTTGATCAGGCTGGCGACGGTCTCGGCGGCCGCGACCAGTTGCGCGGCGCGTTCACGGTCAACCTGCAGCGGCTTGCCGGTGCTGTCTTCGTTCAGGCGCAGGGTGCATTCGACCTTGCCCCGCGACAGCCCTTGGCGCAGGCCTTCACGCACTGCGCCTTCGAGGTCGCGCAGGGCTTCGGGCAGGCGCAGGTGGGGTTCGAGATAGCGATGGTTGACCGAGCGCAGCTCCCAGACCAGGGTGCCCTGGCTGCCGGCGCGTTCGGCGCGGGCAAAGGCGGTCATGCTGTGCACCATGGGGAGTACCTCGCGTAATCGGGTGAGCGGGGGGAGCCTTACGGCTGCAAGGCGCAGGATTGTAGCGCAGTGCGGCCCGGGCGCCCAATCCGGCCATGCTACCGCTGCCCCGCCGCCGTGGTCGGAAAAGGCGACAGGCTGCGCCGGGTGCGACGATAGGCATGTCTTCGCGGGGCGACGGGCTCTATAATGCTCGGCAGATTTAAAGTCCCAGTACAGGTATCCCAGATGAAACGTCCAAGTGGTCGCGCCGCCGATCAGCTCCGCTCGATCCGCATCACCCGCAACTACACCAAGCACGCCGAGGGGTCGGTACTGGTCGAGTTCGGTGACACCAAGGTCATCTGCACGGTCAGCGTCGAAAATGGTGTTCCCCGCTTCCTCAAAGGCCAGGGCCAAGGTTGGCTGACCGCCGAGTACGGCATGCTGCCGCGCTCCACCGGCGAGCGTAACCAGCGTGAAGCCAGCCGTGGCAAGCAAGGTGGCCGCACCCTGGAAATCCAGCGCCTGATCGGCCGCTCCCTGCGCGCTGCGCTGGACATGAGCAAGCTCGGCGATATCACCCTGTACGTCGACTGCGACGTGATCCAGGCCGACGGCGGTACCCGCACCGCCTCGATCACCGGTGCCATGGTCGCCCTGTGCGATGCCCTGGCCGTGATCAAGAAGCGTGGCGGCCTGAAGGGCGGCAACCCGCTCAAGCACATGATCGCCGCCGTATCGGTGGGCATGTACCAGGGCGAAGCGGTGCTCGACCTCGACTACCTGGAAGACTCCGCCGCCGAGACCGACCTCAACGTGGTCATGACCAGCGCCGGCGGCTTCATCGAAGTGCAGGGCACCGCTGAAGGTGCGCCGTTCCAGCCGGAAGACTTCAACGCCATGTTGGCGCTGGCGCAAAAAGGCATGGGCGAGATCTTCGAGCTGCAGAACGCCGCACTGGCCGACTGATCGCGCTGACGAACACAAAAAAGCCGACTTTAACGTCGGCTTTTTTGTGTCTGGCGTGGCTTAGATCGTCAACGTCCAGTCGTAATCCACGATCAGCGGCGCGTGCCGGGAGAAGCGTGGCTGGCGCGGCAGGCGTGCATTGCGCACGAAGCGGCGCAGGCCTGGGGTGAGGATCTGGTAATCGAACCGGTAACCCAGGTTGAGCATCTCGGCCTGCTCGTTGTCCGGCCACCAGCTGTACTGGTCGCCTTCACGGCTGACTTCGCGCAGCGCATCGACGTAGCCCATTTCGCCGGTGATCGCGTCCATCCAGGCGCGTTCTGGCGGCAGGAAGCCGACCGACTGCTGGCTGTCGCGCCAGTTCTTGATGTCGAGCTTCTGCTGCGCCACGTAGAACGAGCCGCAATAGATGTATTCGCGACGCTTGCGACGCTGTTTGTCCAGGTACTTGGCGAAGTCGTCCATCAACTTGAACTTCTGGTTCAAGTCTTCATCGCCGTTCATGCCCGAAGGCAGGAGCAGCGTGGCAATACTTACCTTGTCGAAATCTGCCTGCAGGTAACGCCCGTAACGGTCAACTGTCTCGAAGCCCAGGCCGGTGATGACTGCCTTGGGCTGCATGCGCGAGTACAGTGCCACGCCACCTTGGGTGGGCACCTCCGCGTCGCAGGCGTAAAGGAAATAGCCATCGAGCTGGAAAGCTGGGTCGTCGAGTTCAAAGGCCGAGGCGCGGGTATCCTGAAGACAGATGACGTCGGCATTCTGGGCTTGCAGCCAGCTGAGCAATCCACGCTCGGCTGCAGCCTGAATGCCATTCACGTTCACACTGATGATCCGCATAAATGGCCCCAAAAATCTCGTGCGTGTATGATACCCGAGCTCAACACATTTAGCTAAATCCGTGGTGTCCGGGACCTTTTATGCAGCCGTATCAGCGCGACTTCATTCGTTTTGCCATCGATCGCGGCGTTCTGCGCTTCGGTGAATTCACCCTGAAATCGGGGCGTACCAGCCCGTACTTCTTCAATGCCGGCCTGTTCAACACAGCTTCTGCCCTGGCGCAGCTGGGGCGTTGCTACGCGGCGGCCATTGTCGACAGCAAGATCCCGTTCGACGTGCTGTTCGGCCCGGCGTACAAGGGCATCCCCCTGGCGGCAGCCACGGCGGTGCAGTTGGCCGAGCATCATCAGCTCGACGTGCCATGGTGCTTCAACCGCAAGGAAGCCAAGGACCACGGCGAAGGCGGCAGCCTGGTTGGCGCCCCGCTGGCCGGTGACGTGCTGATCATCGACGACGTGATCACCGCCGGCACCGCCATCCGTGAAGTGATGCAGATCATCAACGCCCAGCAGGCCAAGGCCGCGGGTGTGCTGATCGCACTGAACCGCGAAGAGCGCGGCAACGGCGAGCTGTCGGCGATTCAGGAAGTCGAGCGCGACTTCGGCATTCCGGTGGTCAGCATCGTGTCGCTGACCCAGGTGCTGGAGTTCCTGGCCGACGATCCACAGCTCAAGCAGCACTTGCCGGCGGTCGAGGCATATCGCGCCAAGTACGGCATCTGACGCGAACGTGCAAAGAAAAGGCGACCTCAGGGTCGCCTTTTTCATGCCTGCCGTTCAGCGTCCGTTGGGGTAGGGGTCGCCCACGGCATCGCCACGGCCGCTGAGGATGCGCCAGGCGTGCAGGCTGTGAGGCAGCTCCTCGAGCTTCGGGCAGGGCGGAAGGGAAGTCTTGCTGGTGTTGGAATACTCGTATCCGCAATCGCAGCACGCATAGGTGCCGGAAGAGACGTCGCTTCCGTAGGGGACGGCAGCTTTTTGCATGGCAGATCTCCTGTAGGTGAAGATCCGATGCTAGTGGCGATCAAGGCTCCGGTGTTGTAGCCGGGATCCCTGTGGTGCGTAGGATGTTTCCTTGCTTGAAGCAATGCGCCCCGGTCGAAACCGGGGCGCATGATCAATCACGCGTGACGCTTGCGATTGGTGATCAAGGTGCCCACGCCGCTGTCGGTGAAGATTTCCAGCAGCACCGCGTTGGGCACGCGGCCATCGATGATGTGCGAGCTGTTCACGCCGCCCTGCACCGCCTCCAGCGCGCACTTGATCTTCGGCAGCATGCCGCCGTAGATGGTGCCGTCGGCGATCAGTTCGTTGACCTGTTCGGTGGTCAGGCCGGTCAGCACCTGGCCTTGCTTGTCCATCAGGCCGGCGATGTTGGTCAGCAGCATCAGCTTCTCGGCCTTCAGCGCTTCAGCGACCTTGCCGGCGACCAGGTCGGCGTTGATGTTGTACGACTCGCCGTTCTTGCCCACGCCGATCGGCGCGATCACCGGGATGAAGTCGCCTTTGACCAGCATGTTCAGCAGGTCGGTGTTGACGCTCTCGACCTCGCCTACATGGCCGATGTCGATGATTTCCGGCTGGGTCATCTCAGGGGTCTGGCGGCTGACGGTGAGCTTGCGCGCACGGATCAGCTCGGCGTCCTTGCCGGTCAGGCCGATGGCGCTGCCGCCGTGGCGGTTGATCAGGTTGACGATGTCCTTGTTGACCTGGCCGCCCAGAACCATCTCCACCACGTCCATGGTCGCCGAGTCGGTGACGCGCATGCCGTCGATGAAGTGGCTCTCGATCGACAGGCGCTTGAGCAGGTCGCCGATTTGCGGGCCGCCGCCATGCACGACCACCGGGTTGATGCCCACGGCCTTCATCAGCACGATGTCACGGGCGAAGCCCGTCTTGAGCTCCTCGCTTTCCATCGCGTTGCCGCCGTACTTGATCACCAGGGTCTTGCCGACGAAGCGGCGGATGTAAGGCAGTGCTTCGGACAAAACCTCGGCTACATGGGAAGCGGCATCGCGATCGAGGGTCATGCAGGGCTCCAGGTAAGGAACGGATAGTCGTCAGAACGGCAGTTGCAGGCCTGGTTGGACCCGTAGCAACTGCGTGCGGAATACAGCCTTGATACGGTCGAGTTCTGCCGCGCTGTCGGCCTCGAAGCGCAGCACCAGCACCGGTGTGGTGTTGGAGGCGCGAACCAGGCCCCAGCCGTGGGCGTAGTCGACCCGCACACCATCGATGGTGGTCAGGTTGGCCTCGCCCCAGTCGGCGTCGCGTTGCAGAGCATCAATGATGCTGAATTTACCCTCGTCGGTCACATCAATGTTGATTTCCGGCGTGGAAATATCATCGGGGAACGCGGCGAACAGGTCTTCGGCGCTTTGCCCGGCCTTGCTGAGGATCTCCAGCAGGCGCGCGGCGCTGTAGATACCGTCGTCGAAACCGTACCAGCGTTCCTTGATGAAGATGTGACCGCTCATCTCGCCGGCCAGCAAGGAGCCGGTCTGTTTCATCTTCTTCTTGATCAACGAGTGGCCGGTCTTCCACATTAGCGCGCGGCCACCGTGCTGTTCGATCAGCGGGGTCAGGCGGCGGGTGCATTTGACGTCGAAGATGATCTCGGCGCCCGGGTTGCGCGACAGCACGTCCTGGGCGAACAGCATCAGCAGGCGGTCGGGGTAGACGATGCTGCCGGTGTTGGTCACCACGCCCACGCGGTCGCCGTCGCCGTCGAAGGCCAGGCCGATATCGGCACCGGTCTCTTTCACCTTGGCGATCAGGTCTTCCAGGTTTTCAGGCTTGCCCGGGTCCGGGTGGTGGTTGGGGAAGTTGCCGTCGACCTCGCAGAACAGTGGGATCACCTCACAGTTCAACGCCTCGATCAGTTGCGGGGCGATCACGCCAGCGGCGCCGTTGCCGCAGTCGACCACCACCTTCAGGCGCTTGGCCAGCTTCACGTCGTCGACGATCTGCTGGTAGTAGCGCTCGAGGATCTCGACTTTTTCCACATGGCCTTCGCCACGGGTCAGGTCGTTGGTCTTCAGGCGGGTCAGCAGGGCCTGGATCTGTTCGTTGGCCAGGGTGTCGCCAGCGATGACGATCTTGAAGCCGTTGTAGTCCGACGGGTTATGGCTGCCGGTGAGCATCACGCCCGACTTGCCGGCCAGCACGTTGGCGGCGTAGTACAGCGCCGGGGTCGGCACCAGGCCGACGTCGCTGACCTGGCAACCGGCCTCGACCAGGCCCTTGATCAGTTGCTCGACCAGCATCGGGCCGGACAGGCGGCCGTCACGGCCGACCGAGATCTGTGGTTCGCCCTGGGCGAGGGTCTGGGCGCCGATGGCGCGGCCGATCCAGTAGGCGGTTTCGGCGTGCAGGGTCTTGCCGACCACGCCGCGGATGTCATAGGCGCGGAAGATGCTGTCGGGCAGTGCGGGGACCAGGTGGGCCATGTCGTTCATCTCTGGGGACTCCATAAGTCAAAGGCTTCTGGGCAGGCGCAAACTGAACGCTTGGACGGCGGTTTCGCCAGAGAGTTCGCCATCCATGGCCCGAACGGTCGGCTGTTGCCTCAGCGGGTGCCCGAGTGGCCGAAGCCGCCAGCGCCGCGCTGGGTCTCGTCGAACTGCTCGACGATGTCGAAATGCGCCTGCACCACCGGCACCAGGATCAGCTGCGCGATGCGCTCGCCGACGGTGATGGTGAACGGCGTGCTGCCGCGGTTCCAGCAGCTGACCATCAGCTCGCCCTGGTAGTCGGAGTCGATCAGGCCGACCAGGTTGCCCAGCACGATGCCGTGCTTATGGCCCAGGCCCGAGCGCGGCAGGATCACCGCCGCCAGGCCCGGGTCGCCGATGTACACCGACAGGCCGGTAGGGATCAGCAGGGTCTGGCCTGGCTCGAGGACGGTGTCCTCCTTGAGCAGGGCGCGCAGGTCCAGGCCGGCGGAGCCGGGGGTGGCGTACTGCGGCAGGGGGAATTCGGTGCCCAGGCGTGGGTCGAGGATCTTGGCTTGAAGAGCGTGCATGTAACTTATTGAACCTGGTTGAGCCGTTCGGCGATGAAGGCAACCAGCTGGCGGGCAATCTTGCCTTTGCTGGTCTGCGCGAAGAGGGTTTGATGCTGCTGCCGGTCGATCACGGTCAGGGCGTTTTCCTCGCTGTTGAAGCCGATGCTGGGGTTGGCCACATCATTGGCGACGATCAGGTCGAGGTTCTTGTCCTTGAGCTTGCGCGTGGCGTAGTCGAGCAGGTGCTCGGTCTCGGCGGCAAAGCCCACGCTGAACGGGCGATCGGCGCGGCCGGCAATGGTCGCAAGGATATCGGGATTGCGCACCATCTGCAGCAGCATGCCGTCGCCGGTGGTGGGATCCTTCTTGAGCTTCTGTGCGGCGACGACTTCCGGGCGGTAGTCCGCGACCGCAGCCGAGGCGATGAACAGGTCGCAGGGCATGGCTGCTTCACAGGCCGCGAGCATGTCCCGCGCGCTGACCACGTCGATGCGGCTGACCCGGTCCGGGGTCGGCAGGTGTACCGGGCCGGTGACCAGGGTCACCCGGGCCCCGGCTTCGGCGGCCGCCTCGGCCAGGGCAAAGCCCATTTTCCCTGAACTATGGTTGGTGATGTAGCGCACCGGGTCGATGTTCTCCTGGGTCGGCCCGGCGGTAATCAGGACGTGCTTGCCGGTCAGTGCCTGGCGCTTGAAGCTCTCGGCGGCGCACCAGGCCAGGTCGGTGGCTTCGAGCATGCGGCCCAGGCCCACATCGCCACAGGCCTGGCTGCCGGAGGCCGGGCCGAACACCTGGACACCACGGCGCTTGAGCAGTTCGAGGTTGTCCTGGGTTGCCGGGTCGCGCCACATGGCCTGGTTCATCGCCGGTGCCACGGCGACGGTGGCGTCGGTGGCCAGCACCAGGGTAGTCAGCAGGTCGTCGGCCATGCCCTGGGCCATGCGCGCCATCAGGTCGGCGGTGGCCGGGGCAATCAGCACCAGGTCTGCCCATTTGGCCAGTTCGATATGGCCCATGGCCGCTTCGGCGGCGGGGTCGAGCAAGTCCATGTGCACGGGGTGACCGGACAGCGCCTGCAGGGTGAGCGGGGTGATGAATTCGGCACCACCACGGGTCATGACCACGCGCACCTGCGCGCCGTGTTCCAGGAGTCGGCGAATCAGCTCGGCGCTCTTGTAGGCGGCGATGCCGCCACCCACGCCGAGAACGATGCGCTTGCGATACAACCGCTGCATAGGCCTTGCCTTATTCCAGTGAAAGCGGGCGGCGACGGTGACTGCCTGCGGCAGATCGTCGCATTTTCGAAGCGAACTAGATTAACACAGCGCCCAAACGGGCCGTAGTGGCAGGCGAGGAGGGAGGATGAACATCAGGGAGTGGCCGGCCGAGGAGCGGCCGAGGGAGAAGTTGTTGCAGCGCGGCGCGGCGGTGCTGTCGGACGCCGAGCTGGTGGCGGTGTTGCTGGGGTCGGGGGTCGCCGGGCGTAATGTGCTGGACTTGGCGCGTGGGCTGTTGGCGAAGTTTGGCGGGCTCAGGCCATTCCTCGAGGCCGATCGTGCCAGATTGCTGCGTGAGCCGGGCCTGGGGCCGGTGAAATACGCCCAGCTGCAGGCGTTGCTGGAGATCGGCAGGCGGTATCTGGACGAGGGCATCGAGCGTGCGTCAGCGCTGGAGTCGCCGACATCGGTGCGGCGCTATCTGAAGTCGATGCTGCGCCATGAGGCCAGCGAGGTATTCGGTTGCCTGTTCCTGGATACCAAGCACCGGCCGTTGGCGTTCGAGATCCTGTTTCGCGGCACCATCGACCGGGCGAGCATCTACCCGCGCGAGGTGGTACGCCGGGCCTTGCTGCACAACGCGGCGGCGCTGATCCTGTGCCACAACCACCCGTCAGGCCATTGCCAGCCCAGCCAGGACGACGTGCACCTGACACTGATGCTCAAACGTTCGCTGGCGCTGATCGACGTACGGGTGATGGACCATGTCATCGTCGGTGATGGCGAGCCACTGTCCATGGCCGAGCATGGGTGGCTGGCAGGCTGACAGCAATCGCGGGGCAAGCCCGCTCCCACGACGGTATCGTGGGAGCGGGCTTGCCCCGCGATGAGGCCTCAACGGTTTACGGCG
>NZ_JBMOWQ010000208.1:0-6030 GCF_049310485.1 Pseudomonas sp. GZD-209 | reverse complement strand
AAAAGACAATGGGAGAGAAACCCCCCCTCCCACGGGGGGGGGGGGGGGTTTCCCCCCCCCCGCGATGAGGCCTCAACGGTTTACGGCGATCTTGCTGAAATCCAGTCGCCCGAACGGGCTCACCTGATACCCCTCGACGCCCTTGTGCAGCAAGGTCGCCGCCGTTGGATGCGCCAGCGGCAGCCACAGCGCCTGCTGCTGGATCAGTGCCTGGGCCTGCTGGTACAGGCGGCTGCGCACGCTCTGGTCGTTGGTGGTGCGCCCGGCGTTGATCAGCTGGTCCAGACGGCTGTCGCAGAACCGCGCAAAGTTGGTCCCGGACTTGACCGCCGCGCACGAGAATTGCGGGCTGAGGAAGTTGTCCGGGTCGCCGTTGTCACCCGCCCAGCCCATGAACAGCAGGTCGTGCTCGCCCGCCTTGGCGCGGCGGATCAACTCGCCCCACTCGAGGGTGCGAATCTCGGCCTTGATGCCGACCTTGGCCAGGTCTGCCTGAAGCATCTGCGCGCCCAGGCTGGGGTTGGGGTTGAGCAGGCTGCCCGACGGGCGGGTCCAGATCGTGGTGGCAAAACCATCGGCCAGGCCGGCCTTGGCCAGCAGCGCCTTGGCCTTCTTCTGATCCATGGCGTAACCCGGCAGGTCCTTGGCGTAGCTCCAGGTGTTCGGCGGGTAAGGGCCGTTGGCGGCGGTGGCGGTGTTTTCGAACACGGCCTTCAGGTAGGCCGGCTTGTCGAAGGCCAGGTTGATCGCCTGGCGCACCTCGGGTTTGTCCAGCGGCGGGTGCTGGCTGTTGATGGCGACGAACGCGGTCATGAACGCCGGGGTGGTCGCCACCTTGAGATTGCCGTCCTTGCCGGCCTCGGCGATGTCCAGCGGCTTGGGCGACAGGGCCACCTGGCATTCGCCGCGCTTGAGCTTCTGCAGGCGCACGTTGGCGTCGGTGGTGATGGCGAAGATCAGCGGGTCGACCGACGGTTTGCCGGCGAAGTAGTCGGGGTTGGCGCGGTAGCGCACCACGGCGTCCTTCTGGAAACGCTGGAAGACGAACGGCCCGGTACCCACAGGCTGGCTGTTGAGCTTGTCCGGGGTCTCGGCCTTGAGCAGCTTGTCGGCGTATTCGGCGGAGTAGATCGAGGCAAAGCCCATGCTCAGGGTGGCCAGGAAGGTGGCATCCGGGTGCGAGAGGGTGAAGCGCACGGTATTGGGCTGTGGGGCCTCGATCGACTTGATCAGGCTGCCCAGCTGCAGCGACTGGGCATGCGGGTAGCCGCCCGCAGCGGTCTTGTGCCAGGGGTGGGCGGGGTAGAGCATGCGCTGGAAGCTGAACAGCACGTCTTCGGCGTCCAGCTCGCGGCTGGGCTTGAAGTAGGGCGTGGTGTGGAATTTGACGCCTTGGCGCAGGGTGAAGTCGTAGATCAGGCCGTCCGGCGACACCGTCCAGCGCTCGGCCAGGCTGGGCACGACCTTGCCAAGCCCTGCATCGAATTCGACCAGGCGGTTCATCAGCACATCGGCCGAGGCATTGGTGGTGGTCAGCGAGTTGTACTGGACCACGTCGAAGCCTTCCGGGCTGGCTTCGGTGCACACCGACAGCGGCGCGGCCTGGGCAAGACCGGCGGCGCACAGCGTGGTGAACAACAGGGAAAGGGCGGCGGCACGCATGGTGGCTCCTTGGCGGGTTTGTGGCACCATCTGCCGGTGCAGTCTGGAAAAGTCCTACCCTAGTGTGGGCACGGGCAAATGACCACACCCTTTCGCATTAATTCGGCGACGGGCGGTCGACACCTTGGCGCCCCAGTCGTTATGCTGCCCGGGCGCACTCGGCACGACCTGAAGACACATCTTCTGTTGTTGCGGCTGAGTCTTTCTGGTATAAAGCAGCGCTCTTTTCTAGGGGCTCGGCCTGTCGCGTAAGCGCTTCCGGTCGATAAGACCCTCGGAAACACGGCGCCTAGCGCCAATGACTGAGAGATTAAGCGGCCAACCCATGCCGGGTTGGGCATGTGGTTTTAGAGGGCTGAGGCATGTCGAGAGTCTGTCAAGTTACTGGTAAGGGTCCAGTAACCGGGAATAACATTTCCCACGCAAACAACAAAACCCGTCGTCGTTTCCTGCCAAACCTGCAGCACCACCGTTTCTGGGTTGAATCCGAGAAGCGTTTCGTGCGTCTGCGCGTTTCCGCCAAAGGCATGCGTATCATCGACAAGCGCGGCATCGATGCCGTTCTGGTCGACATCCGCAAAGCTGGCGCCAAGGTTTAAGGGAGAACATCATGCGTGAATTGATCCGTCTGGTTTCGAGTGCCGGTACCGGCCACTTCTACACCACCGACAAGAACAAGCGCACCACTCCGGACAAGATCGAGATCAAGAAATACGATCCGGTCGTCCGCAAGCACGTGGTGTACAAGGAAGCCAAGATCAAGTAATTGATCGGCAACCTGAAAAAACCCGCAACCGTAAGGTGGCGGGTTTTTTTATGCCTGCAGGAAAATCGTGTTCAGCCTCTTCGCGGGTAAACCCGCTCCCACAGGGGCCGCGCGAAACCTGAGCTTCACTGCAAGCCAGCAGGACCCCCTTGCTCCCGCAGCCTGTGGGAGCGGGTTTACCCGCGAAGAAGCTGGCACTTACTTCTGCTCGAACATCACATAGATCTTGCGGCACGGCTCCAGCACCTCCCAGGTGCCCTTGAAGCCGGCCGGGATGACGAAGCGATCGCCGGCACGCAGGGTCTTGGCATTGCCTTCCTGGTCGCGCAGCACCGACACACCTTGCACGATCTCGCAGTATTCATGCTCGGTGTAGTTCACCGTCCACTGGCCCACTTCACCTTCCCAGACGCCTGCGGCGAACTGCCCGCACGGGCTGGCATAGTGGTTGTAGACAGCCTGGTCAGGCTCGCCCTTGAGGATTTTCTCCGCCGCCGGGCGGTAGCGTTCGGCCTCGGTCAGAACCTGGGCGAAGTCGACGATGCTGGCGATACTCATGGTGGTTACCCTGTTGTTGTTTAATAAAATGAACATCAGTAGGCATTTGAGCCGTTCGTGTCAAATATATTGATAGTTTCCCCGCCCTGGTTTAGGGTGGCAGGTGCCCGTGTGCCTCGTCACCCGGCCAGAATTTCTGACAGCGCCCGTGAGTCCTCAGTGCGGCGTTGCACCTTAACAAGAGAGGAGTTTCCTATGACCACCCTGACTCGTGCGGACTGGGAACAGCGTGCCCAGCAACTGAAGATCGAAGGCCGCGCCTTCATCAACGGCGAATACACCGATGCCGCATCCGGTGAAACCTTCGACTGCCTGAGCCCGGTGGACGGACGCTTCCTGGCCAAGGTTGCCAGCTGCGACCTGGCCGATGCCAACCGCGCTGTCGAAAATGCCCGCGCCGTGTTCGAATCCGGCGTCTGGTCGCGCCTGGCTCCGGCCAAGCGCAAGGCCAAGCTGATCCGCTTCGCCGACCTGCTGCGCAAGCACGTCGAAGAGCTGGCCCTGCTCGAAACCCTCGACATGGGCAAGCCGATCGGCGACTCCTCCAGCATCGACGTACCAGGTGCGGCCAGTGCCCTGCACTGGAACGCCGAAGCCATCGACAAAGTCTACGACGAAGTCGCGCCAACCCCGCACGACCAGCTCGGCCTGGTTACCCGTGAGCCGGTGGGTGTGGTCGGTGCCATCGTGCCGTGGAACTTCCCGCTGCTGATGGCCTGCTGGAAACTCGGCCCGGCCCTGGCCACCGGTAACTCCATCGTCCTCAAGCCGTCGGAAAAATCGCCGCTGACCGCCATCCGCATCGCCCAGCTGGCGATCGAAGCCGGTATCCCGGCGGGCGTGCTCAACGTGCTGCCAGGCTATGGCCACACCGTGGGCAAGGCCCTGGCCCTGCACATGGATGTCGACACCCTGGTGTTCACCGGTTCGACCAAGATCGCCAAGCAGCTGATGATCTACGCCGGCGAGTCGAACATGAAGCGCATCTGGCTGGAAGCCGGCGGCAAGAGCCCGAACATCGTCTTCGCCGACGCCCCGGACCTGCAAGCCGCCGCCGAGGCCGCAGCCAGCGCCATCGCCTTCAACCAGGGTGAAGTCTGCACCGCAGGTTCGCGTCTGCTGGTGGAGCGTTCGATCAAGGACAAGTTCCTGCCCATGGTGGTCGAGGCCCTCAAGGCCTGGAAACCGGGCAACCCGCTGGACCCGGCAACCACCGTCGGTGCGCTGGTCGATACCCAGCAGATGAACACCGTGCTGTCGTACATCGACGCCGGTCACCAGGACGGCGCCAAGCTGCTGGCTGGCGGCAAGCGCATCCTCGAAGAGACCGGCGGCACCTACGTCGAGCCGACCATCTTCGACGGCGTGACCAACGCCATGAAGATCGCCCAGGAAGAAATCTTCGGCCCGGTGCTGTCGGTTATCACCTTCGACACCGCCGAAGAAGCCATTGCCATCGCCAACGACACCCCGTACGGCCTGGCGGCCGGCATCTGGACCTCGGACATCTCCAAGGCCCACAAGACCGCCCGCGCCGTACGTGCCGGCAGCGTCTGGGTCAACCAGTACGACGGCGGCGACATGACCGCGCCGTTCGGTGGCTTCAAGCAGTCGGGCAACGGCCGTGACAAGTCGCTGCACGCGCTGGAGAAGTACACCGAGCTGAAGGCGACCTGGATCAAGCTGTAATCCGGTAACGCCTTTTCGCGGGGCAAGCCCGCTCCCACGCAACCAAGCGCTGATGAATCATCATCAAACCCTTGGCGGCGTGGGAGCGGGCTTGCCCCGCGATGCTTTCTGCCTGATTTGACTGCCCGGGAGGCCACCATGCGTTGGGGAACCTATTTTGCCGTGCTGGCGTCGGTGCTCAGTGTCGGGCTCGCGCTCGGCGTGAGCATGCCGCTGGTGTCCCTGCGCCTGGAGGGCTGGGGTTACGGCGGGTTCGCCATCGGCGTGATGGCGGCAATGCCGGCGCTGGGCGTGCTGGTCGGCGCCGCCGTGGCCAGCCGCCTGGCCGGTTGGGTCGGTGTACCGGCCGCCATGCGCCTGTGCCTGTGGGGCGGGGCGCTGTCGATCGGCCTGGTGGCGTTGCTTCCCAGCTACCCGCTGTGGCTGGCGCTGCGCCTGCTGATCGGCATGTCGCTGACCGTGGTGTTCATCCTCGGCGAAAGCTGGATCAACCAGTTGGTGGTCGAGCAATGGCGCGGGCGGCTGGTGGCGCTGTATGGCAGCAGCTACGCCCTGAGCCAGCTGGCCGGGCCAATGGTGCTGGGTTTTCTCGGCTCCAACGATGACTTTGGCTTCTGGGCGGCGACCGGGCTGCTGCTGGTTGCCCCGCTGATCCTCATTGGCCGTAGCGGCGCACCCAGCACCGAGGCGTGCAGCGTTACCTTCTTCGACCTGTTCGCCTTCTGCCGACGGCTGCCGGTCATTGCCTGGGCCATCGCCCTGTTCGCCGCTTTCGAAGCCATGATCCTCACCCTGCTGCCGGTATATTGCCTGCAGCAGGGCTTCACCACAGAAGTGGCGCTGTTCATGGTCAGCACCGTGGTGGTGGGCGATGCGGTGTTGCAGCTGCCGATCGGGGCGCTGGCCGATCGCATGTCGCGACGCACGTTGTTCAGTGGCTGTGCGCTGACCCTGCTGGTCTCGAGCCTGGCCATTCCGCTGCTGCTGCACACGCCGCTGATCTGGCCCTTGTGGGTGCTGTTCGGGGCCAGTGCGGGAGGGTTATTCACCCTGTCGCTGGTCTTGATCGGCGAGCGCTATCGCGATGATGAGCTGGTGCGGGCCAATGCCCACGTGGCGCAGCTGTGGGGTATCGGTTGCCTGCTCGGGCCGCTGCTGGCCGGGGCGGGTAGCCAGTGGGTCAGTGGGCATGCGTTGCTGCTGCTGATGGCGGTGGGGGCAGCGGGGTTGGTGGTGCTGACCCGGCGCAAGGATGCCTTCGAGCCAGCCTCTGCCTGATCAATTGCTATCGCGGGGCAAGCCCGCTCCCACGCTGCAGCCTGGGTCAGGTCGTGGGAGCGGGCTTGCCCCGCGAT
>NZ_JBMOWQ010000207.1:0-7434 GCF_049310485.1 Pseudomonas sp. GZD-209 | reverse complement strand
AGACCCCCTCCCCCTAGCGGGGGTGGGGGGAGGGGGTTGTGTGGCTCCCCCCCCCCCCCCCGATAGGCCCTACAACATCTTCTCCAGCCCCACCGCCTTGCTGATCCAGGCGTTGAAGCGTCGCCATACCCCTCCGGGCTCGGTCAGCAGCATATGCCGCTGGCCATTGTCCTCGGTGACCCACACCAGCTTCCCGCCCACCAGCTTTGGCTGGTAGCTCAACGCCGGCGCCATGCCCTGTACCGCCAGGTCGCGGGTGTACTCGGCCAGCTCCGGGCTGTCCACCAGCACGCCGACCTCGGTGTTCCACAGCACCGAACGCGGGTCGAAGTTGAACGAGCCGATGAACGTCTTGCGCCGATCGAACACCATCGCCTTGCTGTGCAGGCTCGAGTCGGAGCTGCCGTGCAGGCTCAGGACGCGCCGGGTACTTCGGTCGCCGGGCTGGCGGCGCAGCTCGTACAACTGCACGCCATGTTCGAGCAGGGCGCGGCGGTAGGGCGCGTAACCGCCGTGCACCGCCGGTACGTCGGTGGCCTCCAGCGAATTGGTCAGCAGCTTGACCGAGGTGCCGGCGTCCGCACGGCTGGTCAGGTACAGCAGGCCCGGCTCACCCGGCACGAAGTAGGCCGACACCAGGATCAGCTCGTGCCGCACGCTGTTCAGGTCCGGCGCCAACTGCTGGCTCATCAGCAACTGTGGGTCGGGCTCGTCATCGGCCAGCACTTTGCTCGGCGCGTCCCACAGTGCCTGGCTGTGCGCCCAGATCAGCTCATTGCGCCATACGTCCAGACGTGGCTGTGCCTGGTAGGCCATCAGCCGGTCGTACAGGGCTTTGCGTTTGATGCGTGCCTCGGCCAGGGACACTTCCAGGCGCTGGCGGCTGGCGCGCAGGTCTTCGGCATCGGGCTGCCACCACAGGTAGTCGCCGATCGGCCGGCTCAGGGCGCTGTTCCAGTACTGGTCGAAGCCATGACCGAGTTGCTCGGCCACCGGGCCTACCCCCAACAGGTCGATGTCGGTGAAGTTGAGGTTGGGCTCGGCGTCGAAGTATTCGTCGCCCAGGTTGCGCCCGCCGACGATGGCCATGCTGTTGTCCACCAGGAACAGCTTGTTGTGCATGCGTCGATGCTGGCGTGACAGGTTGAACAGTCGGCCCACGGCGCGCGTCACGCCGGTGCTGCGGCCCAGGTGCAGCGGGTTGAACACACGGATCTGGATGTTCGGGTGGGCATCCAGTGTGCCCATGATGGTGTCCAGGCCATCGCTGGTGGTGTCGTCGAGCAGGATGCGCACGCGCACGCCGCGGTCGGCGGCGCGCAGCAGTTCGTGCACCAGAGCGCGGGTGCTGAGGCCGTCGTGGACGATGTAGTACTGCAGGTCGATGCTCGCCTGGGCGTTGCGGATCAGCTCGGCGCGGGCGCGGAAGGCCTCGTTGCTGTTGGGCAGCAGGCGAAAACCCGAACGCCCCTCGTAGGGCGCGGCCTGGCGTTGCACCGAGCGGCCGAACGCCGATTCACTGGCCGGCAGCGCCTGGCTGACATCACGGGGTGTACCGATGCTGGCGCAGCCTGACAGGCCGAGCAGCAGCACCAGCAGCAGGGGCAAGGCTGGCTGGCGTCTCAAGGGTGAATCGTCCTGTGCGACAGGGGCTTATGGGGTTGGACCGTGGCGGCCGGCGCAACGTTACCCGGCGGCGTGTTCGGCTGCCAGTAGACGATGGGCGGTTTCCCCTACCTTGCGCACCGCGGCTTCGATCTGCGGCGTCGGCCGCGCGGCGAAGTTCATGCGCAGGCAATTGCGGTACTTGCCCGAGGCCGAGAAGATGCTGCCCACGGCGATCTGCACGCCCTGCTCCAGTAAAGCCCGGTTCAGGCGCAACGTATCGAAACTTTCCGGTAGCTCCACCCACAGCATGAAGCCGCCCTGGGGCCGGCTGGCGCGGGTGCCCGGCGGGAAATAACGGGTCACCCAGTCGCACATCTGGTCGCGGCCGCGCTGGTACTGGCTGCGCATGCGCCGCAGGTGCGGCTGGTAGTGGCCCTCGGCGATGAAGTCGGCAATGGCCAGTTGTGGCTGGCAGGCGGTGCTGCCGGTGCTGATGTACTTCATGTGCAGCACCCGCTCCAGGTAGCGCCCCGGCGCCACCCAGCCGATACGCAGGCCCGGTGCCAGGGTCTTGGAAAACGAACTGCACAGCAGCACCCGGCCATCGTCGTCGAACGACTTGATGGTGGGCGGGCGCGGATAGGTGTAGGCCAGGTCGCCATACACATCGTCTTCGAGAATCGCCACGTCGTAGCGCTGGGCGAGGGTGAGCAAGGCCTTCTTGCGCGCCTCGGGCATGATGTAGCCCAGCGGGTTGTTGCAGTTGGGGGTGATCTGGATGAGCTTGATCGGCCACTGCTCCAGGGCCAGCTCCAGCGCTTCGAGGCTGATGCCGGTGATTGGGTCGGTGGGGATCTCCAGCGCTTTCATGCTCAGGCCCTTGAGGGTCTGCATGGCGCCGTGGAAGCTCGGCGAGTCGACCGCGACGATGTCCCCGGGTTGGCACACCGCGCGGATGCTGCACGACAGCGCCTCGTGGCAGCCGGTGGTCACCACCAGGTCGGCCGGGCCCAGGCGGCAGCCGGAATCGAGCATCAGCCGGGCGATCTGCTCACGCAGTTGGGCATTGCCGTGGATGTTGTCGTAGTACAGGCCGGGCATGTCCTGGCGCCGGCTGAGCTGCGCCAGGCTGCGCAGCAGCGGCTTGAGCGTGGGGCTGTCGACATCCGGCATGCCGCGGCCCAGCTGGATCACGTCCGGGCGCGGGGTGGCGCGTATCAGTTCCAGCACCTGTTCCCACTGGGAGATATCCACAGGCCGTTGCGCCGGGCGGCTGATGTCGGGCAGGGCAGGGAGGTTGCGGTCCTCGGCGACGAAGTAGCCGGACTTGGGCCGTGGCGACACCAGGCCGTTGTCCTCCAGCAGGCGATAGGCCTGTTGCACGGTACTCAGGCTGACCCCGTGCTCGGTGCTCAGGGCGCGGACCGAGGGCAGGCGTTGGCCCGGCCGGTACAGGCCCTGCTCGATGCGTGACCCGAGCAGTTCGGCCAGGTTGAGGTAGAGGGTCACGGCATACTCCTGAATATCTTGTGGGGCGGGACCGATACAGATTGTAGGAAAATACTCCATTCAGCCGCCCTGCCGCCAATTCTGTATGGAAATAATAAATCTGTGTTGGATCTGTATTGCTCATGGCCCGCACGCGCATGCTTTCTGCACGCTATGACGTGATCTGGAGGGTGCGGTAATGGGTGGCATGAGCGATGTACGGTTGCAACTGTTGGCCACGGAACTGGAGGCAGGGCAGCGGCCCAAGGTCTACAGCGCTCCGGCGGGGCTCGGGCGCTGGGGGCTCATGCTGCATCGCTGGCGCACCCGCAGGGCCTTGCTGCAGTTGGAGGACTACCAGCTGCGCGATATCGGGCTGACCTGGGAGCAGGCGTGCCGCGAGGCGCGCAAGCCGTTCTGGAAGGATTGAGGGATCAAGGTATTGGGTTGTCAGGGTTGGCCCTATCGCCGGCTTGCCGGCGATAGGGCCCGATACCCGATCACACCAGCTCTTTGAGCCGGTACCACAACATCCCCAGCGCCAACAGCGGCGAGCGCATCAGCTTGCCGCCGGGGAAGGTCGGGTGCGGCACCTTGGCGAACAGGTCGAAACGCCCGCTCTGCTGGCCGCTGATGGCTTCGCCGAGCAGGCGCCCGGCCAGGTGGGTGGCGTTCACCCCATGCCCGGAGTAGGCCTGGGCGTAATAGACGTTCGGCTGCCCGGCCAGGCGGCCGATCTGCGGCAGGCGGTTGGCGCCGATGCCGATCATCCCGCCCCACTGGTAGTCGATGCGCACGTCGGCCAGTTGCGGGAACACCTTGAGCATCTTCGGCCGCATGTAGGCGGCGATGTCCTGCGGGTCGCGCCCGGAGTAGTGGCAGGCACCGCCGAACAGCAGGCGATGGTCGGCGGACAACCGGTAGTAGTCCAGGGCCACGCGCTGGTCGCACACCGCCATGTTCTGCGGCAGCAGCTGGCGTGCACGCTCCTCGCCCAGCGGCTCGGTGGCGATGATGTAGCTACCGGCCGGCAGCACCTTGCCGCCCAGTTCGCGGTTGAGGTCGTTGTGGTAGGCGTTGCAGCACAGCACCAGGGTATTGGCGCGTACCCGGCCCTGGGCGGTGTGCACCTTCACTTCAGGGCCGTAGTCGATGCGGGTGACTTCCGATTGCTCGAACAACCGCACGCCCAGGCGGCTGGCGGCAGCCGCTTCACCGAGCGCCAGGTTGAGCGGGTGCAGGTGCCCCGAGCCCATGTCGATCAGGCCGCCGACATAGCGGTCGGAGCCGACCACCGAATGCATGTCGCCGGGCTGCACCAGGCGCAGTTCATGGCGATAGCCCAGGCTGCGCAGTTCTTCAGCGTCCTCGGCAAAGCCCGCAAGCTCGGCGGGTTTGTTGGCCAGGTCGCAGTAGCCCCAGGTCAGGTCGCAGTCGATGGCGTGGCGCTCGACCCGCTCACGGACGATCTCCACGGCCTCCAGGCCCATCAAGCGCATGCTGCGCACGCCGTCCTCGCCGATCACCGGGAGGAACTGCTCCAGGCCATGGCCGACCCCGCGAATCAGTTGCCCGCCGTTGCGCCCGCTGGCGCCCCAGCCAAGCTTGCGGGCTTCCAGGAGGATCACCGACAGGCCGCGCTCGGCTAGTTCGATGGCGGTGTTCAGGCCCGAATAGCCTCCGCCGACGATGCACACGTCGGCGCTGTGCTCGCCCTGCAGGAACGCGTGGTCCGGGTGTGGCGCGCTGCTGGCGGCGTAGTAGGAGGCGGCGTGCTGCGCGCTATGGATCATCTGTCGATTCCCGGGGCTGAGGCGAAAGGTGGAGGATAGGCAACTGGCCAATCGCGGGGGAGGGACACCCCCCCACCCTCCCTTGTTCCCTTGGGGGGGGTTCGCCCCACGCATAGCCCCCCCCCCTCCTCCCGTTCCTTGATTGTGGTGTTTTGCCCCCCCCCGCGATTGGGCTTATAATTCAACCTCATTCCTCGCTCTGTCCTCGGCCATGTCCTGCAACCGCCACAAGATCCACTTCCTGCGCGAACTCATTCCCTCGTTCGAGTGCGTACCCGGCTGCCACGATTGCTGTGGCCCGGTCACCACCTCGGCCGAAGAAATGGCCCGCCTGCCGCGCAAGACCCCGGCCGAACAGGAAGTGGCCCTGGAGCACCTGAACTGCGTGCACCTGGGCCCCGACGGCTGCACCGTCTACGAAGAACGCCCGATGATCTGCCGCCTGTTCGGCACCACCCCGCGCATGGCCTGCCCGCGTGGCCGCGGGCCTGAGCAGCCGATCGACCCGGCGGCCGAACAACTGGTGCACAGCTATATCGCCAGCACCCGCCAGGTGCTGGTCTGACGCCTCAGTCCGGAATCGGCAGGCACAGGCTCTCTTTCACTTCTTCCATCACGATGTAGCTCTTCGACTCGCGCACGTGCGGCAGCTTCAGCAGGATGTCGCCCAGCAGCTTGCGGTACGAGGCCATTTCCGAGATACGCGCCTTCACCAGGTAGTCGAAATCGCCCGACACCAGGTGGCACTCCAACACGTGGGGCAACTTGAGCACGGCGCGGCGGAACTCTTCGAAGGTATCGCCGGACTTGTAGTCCAGGCTGATCTCGACGAACACCAGCAGGCTGCCCTTGAGGTGCTGCGGATTGAGCCGGGCGTTGTAGCCCATGATGATCCCCTCGCGCTCCAGGCGGCGCACGCGCTCGGTGCAGGGGGTGGTCGACAGCCCGACTTTCTCGCCCAGTTCGGTGAACGAGATGCGGCCGTCATTCTGCAGGATGCGCAGGATATTGCGGTCGATCTTGTCCAGTTCACGCTTGCTCTGGTGCTGGGTTCTCATAGGGGATGCCCCTCCGTCAAAGGCGATTTTGCCGAGAATTCTCGCCAAATATAGGCGTTTATATAGTGAATTGCACTGGGCTCTCCTTCATACAATGCGCGCATCCATGCCATATCAACAAAAGACTGCGGCGAGCCGCGTGCGAGGGATGAACAATGCGAGTACTGGTACTAGGTAGCGGTGTGATCGGAACCGCCAGTGCCTACTATCTGGCCCGGCAAGGTTTCGAAGTCACGGTGGTCGACCGCCAGCCGGCGGTGGCCATGGAAACCAGCTTCGCCAACGCAGGCCAGATCTCGCCCGGCTATGCCTCGCCGTGGGCTGCGCCAGGCGTGCCGCTCAAGGCCATCAAATGGCTGCTGGAGCGCCACGCCCCACTGGCCATCAAGCTCACCGGCGATGTCGACCAGTACCTGTGGATGGCGCAGATGCTGCGCAACTGCACCGCCAGCCGCTACGCGGTGAACAAGGAGCGCATGGTGCGCCTGTCCGAGTACAGCCGCGACTGCCTCGACGAGCTGCGTGCCGAAACCGGCATCGCTTATGAGAACCGCAGCCTGGGCACCACCCAGCTGTTCCGCACCCAGGCCCAGGTGGATGCCGCGGCCAAGGACATCGCCGTGCTGGAGCAGTCCGGCGTGCCTTACGAGCTGCTCGACCGCGACGGCATCGCCCGCGTCGAGCCGGCCCTGGCCGGCGTGAAGGATATCCTCGCCGGCGCCCTGCGCCTGCCTAACGACCAGACCGGCGACTGCCAGCTGTTCACCACCAAGCTGGCCGACATGGCCGTCAAGCTGGGCGTCGAGTTCCGCTTCGGCCAGGACATCCAGCGCCTGGACTTCGCCGGTGACCGCATCAACGGCGTGTGGATCGACGGCAAGCTGGAAACCGCCGACCGCTACGTGCTGGCCCTGGGCAGCTACTCGCCGCAACTGCTCAAGCCGCTGGGCATCAAGGCCCCGGTTTACCCGCTCAAGGGCTACTCGCTGACTGTGCCGATCACCGATGGCGACATGGCGCCGACCTCGACCATCCTCGACGAAACCTACAAGGTGGCGATCACCCGTTTCGACAACCGTATCCGGGTTGGCGGCATGGCCGAGATCGCCGGTTTTGACCTGTCGCTGAACCCGCGTCGACGCGAAACGCTGGAGATGATCGTCAACGACCTTTATCCTCGCGGCGGCGACCTGAGCCAGGCCAGCTTCTGGACCGGTCTGCGCCCGGCCACCCCGGACGGCACGCCGATCGTCGGTGCCACCAAGTTCCGTAACCTGTTCCTCAACACCGGTCACGGCACCCTGGGCTGGACCATGGCATGCGGTTCCGGCCGCCTGCTGGCCGACCTGATTGCCCGCAAGAAGCCGCAGATCAGCGCCGAAGGCCTGGACATCTCGCGCTACGGCAACAGCCGCGAAGCAGCCAGCCAAGGCCAGCCGGCGCCGGCGCACCAGTAAGCGTTCGATGCTGTTGGCCTCATCGCGGGG
>NZ_JBMOWQ010000206.1:0-43884 GCF_049310485.1 Pseudomonas sp. GZD-209 | reverse complement strand
GCCAGCGCAGACACTTGTGTCGTCTGGCTTGGCGCCATCGCGGGGCAAGCCCGCTCCCACGTTCTGACCCTCTACAAGTTTGTGAAACCATGCAAAGCAGCAGCACCCAATTCCCCGTCGCGTTGCTCAGTGCCGAGCGCCGCGGCGACCTCAGCGAAGACGTCTACCGGATCAAGGCCGGCAACAGCCCCGATTCGAGCGTCGAGCTGGCCGTCACTCGCCTGGGCCTGGCCGACCAGGGCCGTGCCCAGGGCGTGCCGGTCATTCTCCTGCACGGCAGTTTTTCCAACCGGCGCTTCTGGTACTCACCCAAGGGCATC
Organism: Pseudomonas sp. GZD-209; assembly: GCF_049310485.1. Taxonomy (NCBI): domain Bacteria; kingdom Pseudomonadati; phylum Pseudomonadota; class Gammaproteobacteria; order Pseudomonadales; family Pseudomonadaceae; genus Pseudomonas; species Pseudomonas sp. GZD-209. Next base: position 43,564 of record NZ_JBMOWQ010000206.1, on the reverse strand, counting down.
GGCCTGGGTGCCTACCTCGCCCGCGCCGGTTTCGATGTATGGATCCCGGAAATGCGCGGCCATGGCCTGTCGCCACGCAACCGCGCCTGGCAGCACAACCGTGTGGCCGACTATGCCCGCTATGACTTGCCGGTAATTGGCGCTTTCGTCCAGGAGCAGGCTGGGCAGGCGCCGCACTGGCTGGGCCATTCCCTGGGCGGCACCACCCTGGCCGCTGCGCTGGGCGGTGGCTACCTGGCCAGCGCCCAGGTGGCCAGTGCGGCCTTCTTCGGCGCTCAGGTCAGCCGCGTGTACTGGCCGCTCAAGGTGCCGCCGGTGGCGTGGGGGGCGAAGCTGCTGCTCAAGCGTTTTGACCAGATCAGCGGTTCGCGGCTCAAGCGTGGCCCGGAAGACGAGCCGATTGGCCTGGCGCTTGAAAGCCTGCGCTGGAATGGCCTGTTCGGCCGGTTCGGCGACAAGGACCGCGACTGGTGGGCGGGGCTGGCCGAGGTCGATGTGCCGGTATTGGCCGTGGCCGGGGCAGGGGACTTCCAGGACCCGGTGTGGGCTTGCCGCAAGCTGTTCGATCAGTTGGGCGGTGACAGCAAACAGTTCCTGCGTCTGGGGCAGGAGCAGGGCTTCGATGCCTTCGGGCACGTCGACATGCTGGTCAGCAAGGCGGCGCAGGCCCAGGTGTGGCCGTTGGTGGAGCGCTGGTTGAGGGATCCGCAGGTGCCGGTGCATGCCTCGACGGTGGTGATGGAGCCGGTGCCTGCCAGTTGATTCTGCGTTGGGCTCTTCGCGGGTAAACCCGCTCCCACAGGATTTCACACCTCTCCTGTGGGAGCGGGTTTACCCGCGAAGAGGCCGGAGCAGGCAAAAGTAAATTGACTGCTCGGTCCCGGATGACTGCCATGCCTTGCAAGGTGTAGCCTTGATCCCACCTTCGCTTTCGTTGTGACTGACAGGAGTTTCCCATGCAGCATTACGTAACGCCCGACCTCTGCGACGCCTACCCAGACCTCGTCCAGGTGCTCGAACCCATGTTCAGCAACTTCGGTGGCCGCGACTCGTTCGGCGGCCAGATCGTCACCATCAAGTGCTTCGAGGACAACTCGCGGGTCAAAGAGCAGGTCGAACTCGACGGCAAAGGCAAGGTGCTGGTGGTCGATGGCGGTGGTTCGCTGCGCCGTGCGCTGCTGGGCGACATGCTCGCCGAAAAGGCGGCGAAGAGCGGCTGGGAAGGCCTGGTGATCTACGGCTGTGTACGCGACGTCGACGTGCTGGTGCAGACCGATGTGGGTGTGCAGGCCCTGGCCAGCCATCCCATGAAGACCGACAAACGCGGTATTGGCGATCTCAACGTCGCGGTGACCTTTGCCGGGGTGACCTTCCGCCCGGGCGAATATGTGTACGCCGACAACAATGGCGTCATCGTCTCGCCAAGCCCGCTGAAGATGCCCGAGTGACGCGCGGCGCGCGCTGATGGAGCTTTGATGTTCGAGGAAGACAACGCGCAGTGGGGGCTGGTGCATGCCCTGGTGCTCGATGGCAAAGGCGGCGCGCGTTCGATAGCCCGTACCGAGCTGGATGATTTGCAGCTGCAGCCGCTGGAGAGCCTGTGGCTGCACTGGGATCGTAGCCATCCGCAGACCCGCACCTGGCTGCTGCAAGAGAGTGGCTTGAGCGAGTTCGCCTGCGACCTGCTGCTGGAAGAGAACACCCGGCCGCGCTTGCTGCAGCTGGCCAACGAACAGATGCTGCTGTTCCTGCGCGGGGTCAACCTCAACCCGGGTGCCGAGCCCGAGGACATGGTTTCGGTGCGTATTTTCGCCGAAGCGCGGCGGGTCATCTCGCTGCGCCTGCGGCCGCTGCGTGCCAGCGACGAGGTGCTCCAGCTACTGGACGAGGGCAGGGGGCCGAAGTCGGCGTCCGAGCTGTTGCTGCTGATGGGCGAGTTGCTCACCGAGAAGGTCCAGGCGCTGGTCAGCGACCTGTCCGAGGCGGTCGATCTCGAAGAAGAGAAGGTGGAAGCCGACGAACGGTATGCGCCTGAGCAGGGCAGCCTGCAGCAGATCCGTCGACGTGCCGCCGGCCTGCGCCGTTTCCTTGCACCGCAGCGGGATATCTATGCGCAGTTGTCGCGTAACAAGTGCAGCTGGTTCGCCGACCCCGACAGTGACTACTGGAACGAGCTCAACAACAGCCTGATCCGTTATCTCGAAGAGCTGGAGCTGGCCCGCGAGCGCGCTGCCCTGGTGCTGGAAAGCGAGGATCGGCGCCGCAGTGAGCGGATGAACCGGACCATGTACCGCTTCGGCATCATTACCTGCATCTTCCTGCCCATGAGCTTCATCACCGGTTTGCTGGGCATCAATGTCGGCGGCATACCGGGCTCGAACAGCCCTTATGGTTTCCTGTTCGCCAGCTTGATCGTGCTCGGCCTGGCGGTGGGGCAGTGGCTGTTGTTCCGCAAGCTGCGGTGGGTCTAGATGGCCTGGGGCCTGTTCTGTTCTCATCCTGAAACATTCGTCCCACATCCCTGTGTGACCCATCGCTCGCAGCTCTCGTCTTTGACTGACACTGCGCGAGGTGCCCATGCACGATCCGTTTGAAGAATCCCTGCGTGACCTGCTCAAGGCGTCACCCTCCGGCCAGGAGCGCGATGACGCCGCCTGCCTGGGTCGCGTGCTCAAGACTGCCAACCGCCAGGTCGGCGTGGGCGATCTGTTCAGCCTGCTGGGCCGCTGGAGCCAGGCACTGATGATCGCTGTCAACAATGGCTCGGCGCATGTCGCGCCAGTGCGTCGCAATGCCACCCGCAACCCTGCCTCCGGCAGAAACGTAGATAAGGCCGATTGAATATGGAACTCGATCTCTGGACCCAGAGTCTGGTCACCGCCATGACTGCCCTTTGGACCAAGGTGGCGAACTTCATCCCCAACCTGTTCGGGGCGCTGGTGGTAGTGCTGCTTGGTTTCGTCGTGGCGAAGCTGCTCGACACACTGCTGTCCAAGCTGCTGGCCAAACTTGGCCTGGATCGCTTGATGAGCGGTACCGGGCTGACCAAGATCCTTGCCCGGGCGGGGATCCAGGTGCCGATTTCGACGCTGGTGGGCAAGATCGTCTACTGGTTCGTGTTGTTGATCTTCCTGGTATCTGCTGCGGAATCCCTGGGCCTGGAGCGGGTCTCGGCAACGCTGGACATGCTCGCCCTGTACCTGCCGAAGGTGTTCGGTGCGGCGCTGGTGCTGCTGGCCGGTGTGCTGCTGGCGCAGCTGGTCAACGGCCTGGTGCGCGGCGCTGCCGAAGGCATTGGGCTGGAATACGCCGCTGGTGTCGGGCGGATCGCTCAGGGCCTGGTGATCATCATCAGCATCTCGGTGGCGATCAGCCAGTTGGAGGTCAAGACCGACCTGCTCAACCATGTGATCGTCATCGGTTTGATAACCGTTGGTCTGGCAATTGCGTTGGCAATGGGCCTCGGCAGCCGTGAAATCGCCGGGCAGATTCTTGCTGGAATCTACGTGCGCGAACTCTATCAGGTCGGCCAGCAGGTGCGGATTGGAGAGGTCGAAGGGCATATCGAAGAGATCGGCACGGTCAAGACCACGCTGCTGACCGATGATGGCGAACTGGTGTCGCTGTCGAATCGCGAGTTGCTCGAGCAGCGCGTAAATAGCCGCTAACCGCACAAAAGCTGTTAATGTATGCCGCCGCGAAAATCGGCCCTTGGGGCTGAGCGGCGACATTGACCCGACTGTCGGCCAGATCCGCATTGAATAAAGTTCATTTGCCGCCCATGCGCTATGACCCCCGGGAGCTCACCGACGAGGAGTTGGTGGCGCGTTCGCATGAGGAGCTGTTTCACGTTACCCGCGCCTATGAGGAGCTCATGAGGCGCTACCAGCGCACGCTGTTCAATGTGTGTGCGCGGTATCTGGGGAACGACCGGGATGCTGACGATGTCTGTCAGGAGGTGATGCTCAAGGTGTTGTACGGGCTGAAGAACTTCGAGGGTAAATCCAAGTTCAAGACCTGGCTCTACAGCATCACCTACAACGAATGCATCACCCAGTACCGCAAGGAGCGCCGCAAGCGCAGGCTGATGGATGCCTTGAGCCTGGACCCTGTCGAAGAGGCGTCCGAGGACAAGGCTCCGAAACCAGAAGAGAAAGGCGGGCTGGATAAATGGCTGGTGCATGTGAACCCGATCGACCGGGAAATCCTGGTGCTGCGATTTGTCGCAGAGCTGGAATTCCAGGAGATCGCCGACATCATGCACATGGGCCTGAGCGCTACGAAAATGCGCTACAAGCGCGCGCTCGACAAGCTTAGAGAGAAATTTGCTGGGCTCACTGAAACTTAGTGGCGTTCAAATATCTCTAACCAACCGGCGAGTTCTGCTAGACTTGCCGTCGAGTTGTCCCCCGGATGTTGGTGGGACTGCTTAACTATCACCAGATGGGGATTTAACGGATGAAATTGAAAAACACCTTGGGCTTGGCCATTGGTTCGCTTGTAGCCGCCACTTCGTTTGGCGCTCTGGCACAAGGTCAAGGCGCCGTTGAGGTTGAAGGCTTCTACAAGAAAGAATTCTTCGACAGCCAGCGCGACTTCAAGAACGACGGCAACCTGTTCGGCGGTTCGGTTGGTTACTTCCTGACCGACGACGTTGAACTGCGTCTGGGCTACGACGAAGTCCACAACGCTCGTGGCGAAGACGGCAAGAACATCAAGGGCTCGAACACCGCCCTGGACGCTCTGTACCACTTCAACAACCCGTACGACGCCATCCGTCCATACGTTTCGGCCGGTTTCTCCCACCAGTCGCTCGGCCAGACCGGCCGTGGTGGTCGTAACCAGTCCACCTTCGCCAACGTTGGCGCTGGCGCCAAGTGGTACATCACTGACATGTTCTACGCCCGTGCCGGCGTTGAAGCTCAGTACAACATCGACCAGGGCGACACCGAGTGGGCCCCGAGCGTTGGTATCGGCCTGAACTTCGGCGGTAGCCCGAAGCACGCCGAAGCCGCTCCAGCTCCAGTTGCTGAAGTCTGCTCCGACAGCGACAACGACGGCGTTTGCGACAACGTCGACAAGTGCCCTGACACCCCAGCCAACGTTACCGTTGACGCTGATGGCTGCCCGGCTGTTGCCGAAGTCGTTCGCGTTGAGCTGGACGTCAAGTTCGACTTCGACAAGTCGGTCGTCAAGCCTAACAGCTACGGCGACATCAAGAACCTGGCTGACTTCATGAAGCAGTACCCACAGACCACCACCACCGTGGAAGGTCACACTGACTCCGTCGGCCCAGACGCTTACAACCAGAAGCTGTCCGAGCGTCGTGCTGGCGCTGTCAAGCAGGTCCTGACCCAGCAGTACGGCATCGAATCGAGCCGTGTTGACTCGGTTGGCTACGGTGAGACCCGTCCGGTCGCCGACAACGCCACCGAAGCTGGCCGCGCCGTTAACCGTCGCGTAGAAGCTCAGGTAGAAGCCCAGGCCAAGTAATTGGTTTGAAGCTTCACGAAAAACCCGGCCTCGGCCGGGTTTTTCTTTGCCTGGGATTTGTGGGGCGTGTCAGCCCGCCAAAGCACGAAAACGCTCGATACCCGCCTGCACCGCCCCCACCACCTCACCGATCACCAGAATTGCCGGGCTGCGCAAGCCAAAGGCCAATGCGTCCTCCTCCAGCGCCGCCAGGTGGCTGCGGCACTCGCGTTGCTGCGGCAATGAGGCATTCTCGATCATCGCCACCGGCGTGCCGGGCGCCATCCCGCCTTGCAGCAGGCCACGGCGAATCTGCTCCAGCCGCGCCACGCCCATGTACAGCACCAGGGTCGTGCCGCCCTGGGCCAGTGCTTGCCAGTTCAGTTCGCTGTCGTCCTGGGTGTGCGCGGTCAACAGCGTCACGCCACGGCTGACGCCGCGCAGCGTCAGTGGAATGTCGCACTGGGTGGCTCCGGCCAGCCCGGCGGTGATGCCGTTGACCACCTCTACCTCGATGCCGTGGCCACGCAGCCACAGCGCCTCTTCGCCGGCGCGGCCGAAGATGCACGGGTCGCCACCCTTGAGCCGCACCACGCAGCGCCCCTGGCGGGCGTGGCGCAACATCAGGCGCTGGATGAAGGCCTGGGGGGTGGAGCGGCAACCGCCGCGCTTGCCCACGGCAATCACCCGTGCCTGCGGGCAGTGCGCCAATAGGGCCGGGTTGACCAGGTCGTCGATCATCACTACCTGGGCCTGGCCCAGTGCGCGGACAGCCTTGAGGGTGAGCAGTTCGGGGTCGCCAGGGCCGGCGCCAACCAACCAGACTTTCGCATTCATCGGGTGTTCCTCATCGACAGGTGCCATTCAACCCTTGAGCAGGGCGAACAGCAGGATCAGGTTGAACAGCAAGGACAGCAGCGCCAGGCTGCGCCAGACCTTCAGTGGCTCACGCTCCAACAGGGGGCGCGGGCGGTCGGGCAGCACCTGGCGGTCGCCGCGTTCGAGCAGCAATAGCCACTGCTCGGCGGTCTCGAAACGTTGCGCAGGATCAGCGGCCACCCCCTGCTCCAGGTTGCGTTGCAACCAATCGGGCAGGTCGGGGCGGTAGCGGCCGGGGTTGACCGGTACGGTGAAGCGCGGGCGCTGGAATGCCTCGACTTCGCCATAGGGGTAGTGGCCCGTCAGCAGGTAGTAGAGCGTCACGCCCACGGCGTAGAGGTCCTGGCGGGGGCTCGGCGGTTGGCCATCGAACGCCTCTGGGGCGATGTAGGACGGAGTGCCGGGCAGGCTGTGCGGCTGGTCCTCGCAAAGGCCCGGGCAGTACGCCAGGCCGAAGTCCAGCAGGCGTAGCTGACCGTCACTGCCCAGGTGCAGGTTCTCAGGCTTGATATCGCGGTGCAGCAGGTTGCGCCGGTGCAGCACACCGACGGCCTGCAGCAACTGGCGCGCCATCTCCAGCCACTGGGGCAGGGGCAGCGGGCCGTGCTGCGCGAGCACGGCGGCCAGTGTCGTGCCTGGGTATTCGCGCATCAGGTAATACAGATGCTGGCGCTGGCCCGCCGGGTGCACCTCGGGGAAGTGGCGGCCGGCCACCCGGCGCAGGAACCATTCCTCCAGCAACAGGGCCTGGGCGGCCCCCGCTTCATGATCACGGGCTTGCGGCAGGGTCTTGAGCAGCCAGGCCTGGCCAAGTGTGTCATGTACCCGGTACAGCAATGATTGCCGACTCTGTGCCAGCACCCCCTCGACCCGCCAACCATCGATCATCTGCCCGTCACGCAACGGGCCGGGCAAGGGCCACTGCTGCAATTGCGCCAGGGTGTCGCCGAGGTTGGCGGCGCCCAGCTCGTCGATACTCACCAGCAGCGCGCTGGCATTGTCCTGGCTGCCGCTGTGGTGGGCGGTGGCTACCAGGGTGTCGACGGCGTCCTGCAGGTCGGGGTGTTCGCGCAGGATGGCCTGGATCCGCTGGTCGCCCAGGCTGGCCCAGACACCATCGCTGAGCAGCAGGAAGCGTTCGCCGTGGTGCAACTCGCCGTCCAGGTAATCGACCAGCAGGTGCTGGTCCAGCCCCAACGCGCGCTTGAGGACGTGCTGCATGCCGGGCTGGTCCCAGACATGGTCTTCGCTCAGGCAGTGCAACTGGCCGTCGTACCAGCGGTAGACGCGGCAGTCGCCGACGTGGGCGAGGGTGAAGCGTCGCCCGCGCAGTACCAGGGCACTGAGGGTGGTCAGCAGCGGCTGGCCGTTGCCCTGGGCGCGCAGCCAGCGGTTCTGGGCCAGCAACAGCCGGTCCAGGGCCTGGGCCACGCCCCAGGTGGCGGGCGTGGCGTAGTAGTCCAGGGCCAGAGCCTGCAGGCTGGCGCGAGCCGCCAGGCCGCCATCGGCGCACTGGCTGACACCGTCGGCTAGGGCGAACAGATAGCCTTTGCTGGCGGCCAGTTCCGGTGCCGGCGTGACCAGGCGCAGAGCGTCCTGGTTCTCTGCGCGGGGCCCGGTGGCAGAGGCCTGGGCGAAGCTCAGTTGCAGGCTCATGGCGGCCACTCAGACCCGCGCCGCAGTGACTGCCGCCGAGCCCCAGGTGGTGCGCCAGCGCTGCTTGACGCCGTGCAGGCCGAACCAGGCGAGCAGGCCCAGGCTGGCGAACAGCCACAGGCCCATCTGGTAGTCGCCGGTGTGTTGCTTGACGGTGCCCAGGCCTGCGGCCAGCAGGAAACCACCGATACCGCCGGCCATGCCGATCAGCCCGGTCATCACCCCGATCTCCTGGCGAAAGCGCTGTGGCACCAGCTGGAACACCGCGCCATTGCCGGCGCCCAACCCGAGCATGGCGCTGACGAACAGGGCCAGTGCCGCTGCGGCGCTGGGCAGGTTGAAGCCGACTGCGGCAATGCACACCGCCGCCACGCTGTACATGCCCAGCAGGGTGCGGATGCCACCGAAGCGGTCGGCCAGGGCGCCGCCCAGCGGGCGCATCAGGCTGCCGGCGAACACGCAGGCCGCGGTGTAGTAGCCGGCGGTCACCGGGCTCAGGCCGTACTGGTCGTTGAAGTAGCCGGGCAGGGTGCTGGCCAGGCCGATGAAACCGCCGAAGGTGACGCTGTAGAAGAACATGAACCACCAGCTGTCGCGGTCACCCAGCGCTTTGAGGTAATCGGCCATGGCCTTGGGTTTTGGCCGTTCGGGTGCGTTGCGGGCCAGCAGGGCGAACAGCACCAGGGTCAGCACCAGCGGCAGCAGGGCGAAACCGAACACGTTGTTCCAGCCGTAGGCCGCTGCCAGCACTGGCGCCAGCAGCGCGGCGAACACGGTGCCGGAGTTGCCGGCGCCGGCGATGCCCATGGCCTTGCCCTGGTGCTGGGGTGGGTACCACTGCGACGCCAGGGGCAGCGAAACGGCGAACGACGCACCGGCAACGCCGAGGAACACGCCCAGCAGCAGCACCTGCTCGAAGCTGTGCACGCCCAGGTGCCAGGCGCAGGCCAGGGCGACGATCACCACTACCTGGCCGATCAAGCCGGCGGTCTTGGGCGACAGGCGATCGACCAGCAGGCCCATGGCGAAGCGCAGCAGCGCACCGGCAAGGATTGGCGTGGCGACCATCAGGCCGCGTTGCTGGGCGCTCAGTTGCAAGTCGGTGGCGATCTGCACCGCCATGGGGCCGAGCAGGTACCAGACCATGAAGCTCAGGTCGAAATACAGGAAGGCAGCGAACAGGGTGGGCACATGCCCGGATTTCCAGAAGCTCGTATTCATCGAACACCTCGTTCGGCGTGCAACACAGGGGCGGAAACGAAAAAGACGCCGCTGCCCGGTCCACTGGCGTGGAGGGGGAGCGACGTCTTTGTCGAGGTATGGGGGCAACCGCCGTTGGCTACCTGGGTTTGACTGAGCAAGAGGCGGGCCAATGTTGCCTGCCGGTTTTTACAGGGGGCGTGGGAGCGGGCTTGCCCCGCGATGGCGCCAGCCGTAGCAACACGGGATGGCGCACCTTACGTCATCGCGGGGCAAGTCGCATCGGCGCACCGCCGCTCCCACGCCTTCTAGGCAAGCCTGCTCTTGCGCCTTTCAGGGCTGGCCTTCAGCCGAGCATCTCCGACATGGCGATGATCTGTTCGGCCACCTGGATCAGCTTCTGCTGGCGGCTCATGGCCTGGCGCCGCATCAGGGTGTAGGCCTGCTCTTCGTTGCAGTCTTTCATCTTCATCAGCAAGCCCTTTGCCTGCTCGATGCGCTTGCGCTCGGCCAGCTGCAGGTCGCGGGCCAGCAACTGGGCCTTGAGCGCCTGGTCGCTTTCGAAGCGGGCCATGGCCACGTCGAGGATCGGCTGCAGGCGCGCGGCATGGATGCCTTCGACGATGTAGGCGCTGACCCCGGCCTGGATCGCCTGGCGCATCACCCCCGGGTCGTGTTCGTCAGTGAACAGCACGATGGGGCGGGGCCGGTCGCGGCTGACCAGCACCACTTGCTCCATCACATCGCGGCCCGGTGACTCGGTATCGATCAGCACCACGTCGGGGTGCACCGTTTCGACGCAGGCCGGCAGGTCGATGGTCAGTCCAGGGGCTTCGATCACATCGAAGCCGGCCTCGACCAATGCGGCCTTGAGGCGGCCGACTTTCTTTTCGGTATCGTCGATCAGCAGGATGCGCAGCATGGTCGGCTCCTCACAGGCCGACGCGGGCGTCGGGCGCCGCGTCCAGGGCGTGCAGCTTGAAGCTGCGCGCGTAGCCATACGGATCGCTGCCGTCCCAGCGGCTACCGTCGATCAGCTGGCTGCTGCGCATCGGCAGGTCGGCGCAGGGCACGCCCAGTGCGTCGGCGGCCTCACGGTACAGCGCCAGTTGCTGGACCTGACGCGCCACGGCGAGGTAGTCCGGGTCGTCGCGCAGGATGCCCCAGCGGCGGAACTGGGTCATGAACCACATGCCGTCGGACAGGTAGGGCAGGTTGGCCCGCCCCTGGTCGAACAGGCGCAGGGCATGGCGGTCTTGCCAACGGTTGCCCAGGCCGTCCTGGTAATCGCCCAGCAGGCGTGGCTCGATGCTGCTGGCCGGGGTGTCCAGGTAGGCGCTGCCACTGAGCAACTGAGCGGCGCCGCGACGGTTCTCGGTGCTGCTTTCGATGAAGCGGCTGGCGGCGAGGATCGCCTTGACCAGGGCGCGTGCGCTGTTTGGGTATTGCTCGGCGAAACTGCGCGCGCAGGCCAGGACCTTTTCCGGGTGGTCCGGCCAGATCGACTGGCTGGTGGCGAGGGTGAAGCCCTGGCCCTGGGCGATGGCCTCGGCTGACCACGGCTCGCCGACACAAAAGCCATCGATGCGCCCGGCCTGCAAGTGGGCGACCATCTGTGCCGGCGGCACCACCACGCTGTTGACGTCATGCAAGGGGTGGATGCCCTGGCTGGCCAGCCAGTAATACAGCCACATGGCGTGGGTGCCGGTGGGGAAGGTCTGGGCGAAGGTCAGGCGCGCACCGCTCTGGTGCGCCAGCCGCGCCAGTGCCTCGGGGTTGGTCACGCCTTTGCGCTGCAAGGCCGCGGACAGGTTGATGGCCTGGGCGTTCTGGTTCAGGCCCATGAGCACCGCCATGTCACTGGCCGGCCCGCCGCCCACGCCCAACTGCACGGCGTAGACCAGGCCGTACAGGCAGTGCGCAGCGTCCAGTTCGCCACTGACCAGCCTGTCGCGCAGCCCGGCCCAGGAGGCCTGGCGCTGCAGGTTGAGGGTAAGGCCCTGTTGCTGGGCGAAGCCCTGGGTGGCAGCGACCACCACCGAAGCGCAATCACTCAGGGCCATGAAACCGATGTTCAGGCTGGGTTTTTCCGGTGCGTCGCTGCCTTTGACCCAGGCCAGTGGCGATGTCGGGGGAGCTGTATTCACGTGGATCCTCGGGCGTTCTGCGGGGGCTGCATGGGTTGTTGAAGCAACCCATGTGCCATGGCCCTGTCGCCCCGGCGATGCGCTGGCTATAATCGCACCCCTCACACACCGCGAGTTCGCCCGCCCATGTATACCCTGGCCCGCCAGCTGCTGTTCAAGCTCTCCCCGGAAACCTCCCACGACCTGTCGCTGGACCTGATCGGTGCCGGTGGCCGCCTTGGCCTCAACGGCCTGCTGTGCAAGCAGCCGGCGGCGTTGCCGGTGAGCGTCATGGGCTTGAACTTCGCCAACCCGGTGGGCCTGGCCGCTGGCCTGGACAAGAATGGCGCGGCCATCGACGGTTTTGCCCAGCTGGGCTTCGGTTTCGTCGAGATCGGCACCATCACCCCGCGCCCGCAGCCGGGCAACCCCAAGCCACGGCTGTTCCGCCTGCCGGAAGCCACCGCGATCATCAACCGCATGGGCTTCAACAACATGGGCGTCGACCACCTGCTGGCGCGGGTGCGGGCCGCACGCTACACCGGCGTGCTGGGTATCAACATCGGCAAGAACTTCGACACCCCGGTCGAGCGGGCCCAGGACGATTACCTGATCTGCCTGGAGAAGGTCTACAACGACGCCAGCTACATCACCGTCAACGTCAGCTCACCGAACACCCCGGGCCTGCGTTCGCTGCAGTTCGGTGACTCGCTCAAGCAGTTGCTCGATGCCCTGGCCGAGCGCCGTGAGCAGTTGGCGGTGAGCAACGGCAAGCGCGTGCCACTGGCGATCAAGATCGCCCCGGACATGAGCGATGAAGAAACCGCGCTGGTGGCTGCTGCGCTGATGGAGTCGGGGATGGACGCGGTGATCGCCACCAACACCACCCTGGGCCGTGAGGGTGTCGAAGGGCTGCCGTTCGGTGGCGAGGCGGGCGGCCTGTCGGGTGCGCCGGTGCTGGAAAAGAGCACCCACACAGTGAAAGTGCTGGCGGGTGAGCTGGGTGGCAAGCTGCCGATCATCGCCGCCGGTGGCATCACCGAAGGCCGTCACGCGGCTGAGAAGATCGCCGCCGGTGCAAGCCTGGTGCAGATTTACTCGGGCTTCATCTATAAGGGCCCGGCGCTGATCCGCGAGGCGGTGGATGCCATCGCGGCCATGCCTCGGCAATAAGCGGCCATAAAAAAGGGGCCCCGCATGGGGCCCCCTGGGCCGTAGCCCGCCGCCCGGATGGGGCGCGCATGGTAACTCGAATTCAGTGTCCTCGATCAGCCAACGGCGTGATTTTCGTTGAGTCTATGGATGCCAGCGGTGCCGGTCATGCCGTCCCAGTTATCGCCGCGACCTTCGCGCCAGCCGTTGATCCAGGCTTGGCGTACGGAAGGTAGAGTAAATGGGCAAAGTTCGCGGGATTTGCCGGTGACCCCATACTGGTAGCCACGTGAAAATGCTCTTTCCAACGGATCACGCTTAAGTCTTCTCATAGGGTGTTGCCCTCACTTGTTGACTGTAATGTCCCGTCGGCCTCTACGAGGCCGGGCAGAATCGTTCTGCCGGTGTGCGCCCGCTGCCGGCGTGGCGGGCTGAAGGTGTCGCCCCGTTGCGAAGCGACCTGAGATCAGTTCTAACGAATGCGAGTCACAGTGTGAATGATCGTTTTGTCATAAGGACGTAACCTTTCCGAGGGTGAAAGGATAAGTAAATAAATGCGACTCAACCTTGTTTGCCGTTGGGCCCGCTATGATCAGGGTTTAGTCAGCTTTGACGTCAATTGGCCAGCGTGTCTGGTCGATGGCTTGTAATAATTGGTAATGCGACGAAGGGTCACATCTGGGCCCGCAGTGCGCGAATTTTCATACTGCTCGACGATCAAAGCCTCTTTCGCCACCCGGCGAAGGTCGGTTGCGTCGGGCGGCCAGGCCTGGCGAGACCGCTCGCGGGCCACCCGGGCGCCTGCTGAAAGGGCGTGCGGGAAAACCTCGGCAGGCCGATGCGTCGGCTGCCATCTACTTAGCCAAAGGCTCTGGATTACCCATGTCGGACCGTATCGAACTTTATCTCACCTGCCCCAAGGGCCTCGAAGGCCTGCTCGTCGAAGAGGCCCGGGAGCTGGGCCTGACCGAGGTGCGTGAGCACACCTCGGCCATCCGCGGCGAGGCCGACATGGAAACCGCCTACCGCCTGTGCCTCTGGTCGCGCCTGGCCAACCGCGTGCTGCTGGTGCTCAAGCGCTTCCCGATGAAGAACGCCGATGACCTCTATGACGGGGTCAACGCGGTGGATTGGGCCGACCACCTGGCAGCCGATGGCACCCTGGCGGTGGAGTTCAGCGGCCATGGCTCGGGCATCGACAACACCCACTTCGGCGCGCTGAAGGTCAAGGATGCGATCGTCGACAAGCTGCGCAACCGTGAGGGCCTGCGCCCGTCGGTGGAAAAAATCGACCCGGATGTGCGCGTGCACCTGCGCCTGGACCGTGGCGAGGCGATCCTCTCCCTGGACCTGTCCGGCCACAGCCTGCACCAGCGCGGCTACCGCCTGCAGCAAGGCGCGGCGCCGCTCAAGGAAAACTTGGCGGCGGCGGTGTTGATCCGCGCCGGCTGGCCGCGCATTGCCGCCCAGGGCGGCGCCCTGGCCGACCCGATGTGCGGTGTGGGTACCTTCCTGGTCGAGGCGGCGATGATCGCCGCCGACATGGCCCCTAACCTCAAGCGCGAGCGCTGGGGTTTCAGCGCCTGGCTCGGCCATGTGCCGGCGCTGTGGCGCAAGCTGCACGAAGAAGCCCAGGCCCGTGCCCAGGCCGGCCTGGCCAAGCCGCCGCTGTGGATTCGCGGCTACGAAGCCGACCCGCGGCTGATCCAGCCGGGGCGCAACAACGTCGAGCGCGCAGGCCTGGGTGACTGGGTGAAGATCTACCAGGGCGAGGTGGCCAGCTTCGAGCCGCGCCCGGACCAGAACCAGAAAGGCCTGGTGATCAGCAACCCGCCCTATGGCGAGCGGCTGGGTGATGAAGCCAGTCTGCTGTACCTCTACCAGAACCTTGGCGAGCGCCTGCGCCAGGCCTGCATGGGCTGGGAAGCGGCGGTGTTTACCGGCGCGCCGGAGCTGGGCAAGCGCATGGGTATCCGTAGCCACAAGCAGTACGCGTTCTGGAACGGCGCATTGCCTTGCAAACTGCTGCTGTTCAAGTTGCAGCCCGACCAGTTCGTCACCGGCGAGCGTCGCCAGGCCCAGGTTGAAGAAGGCCAGGAGCGTCGCCCGGCGCCGCAGGCCAGCGAGCCGGCGCGCCTGTCCGAAGGCGCGCAGATGTTCGCCAACCGCCTGCAGAAGAACTTCAAGCAGCTGGGCAAATGGGCCCGCCGCGAAAAAATCGACTGCTACCGCGTCTACGATGCCGACATGCCTGAGTACGCCGTGGCGGTCGACCTGTACCACGACTGGGTGCATGTGCAGGAATACGCCGCGCCGCGTTCCATCGACCCGGACAAGGCCCAGGCGCGCCTGCTCGATGCCCTGGCGGCCATTCCCCAGGCGCTGGGTGTCGATCAGCAGCGCGTGGTGCTCAAGCGCCGTGAGCGCCAGAGCGGCACGCGCCAGTACGAACGCCAGGCCACCGAAGGGCGCTTCCAGGAAGTCAGCGAAGGCGGCGTCAAGCTGCTGGTCAACCTCACCGATTACCTGGACACCGGCCTGTTCCTCGACCACCGCCCGATGCGCATGCGCATCCAGCGCGAGGCCGAAGGCAAGCGTTTCCTCAACCTGTTCTGCTACACCGCCACGGCCACCGTGCACGCGGCCAAGGGCGGCGCGCGCAGCACCACCAGCGTCGACCTGTCGAAAACCTACCTGGACTGGGCGCGGCGCAACCTGTCGCTGAACGGCTTCTCCGAGCGCAACCGCCTGGAGCAGGGCGATGTCATGGCCTGGCTGCAGAGCGCCACGGACAGCTACGACATGATCTTCATCGACCCGCCGACCTTCTCCAACTCCAAGCGCATGGAAGGTGTGTTCGACGTGCAGCGTGACCATGTCGAGCTGCTGGACCTGGCCATGGCTCGCCTGGCGCCGGGCGGGGTGCTGTATTTCTCCAACAACTTCCGCAAGTTCCAGCTCGACGAGCACCTGGCGACGCGTTATGCGGTGGAGGAAATCAGCGCCCAGACCCTGGACCCGGACTTCGCCCGCAACAACCGCATCCACCGCGCCTGGCAACTGCGTCTGCGCTGAGACGATGAGGTACATTGCGCGACTGCTGGCCAGTGGCTATAAAGCACTTAAGGGTTAATCCATTCGCAGGACGCTGATGTTGTCGAGAGTCCTTTATGGCGAATGCGGGTGTACCTGCGAAGTGGTTTGGCCTGCTCGGTGACGAGCTGACGGCCTGGGGCGTGGCCCTGGCGGCGCTGGTCGCCGGCGGCCTGCTCACGGCTGCATTGGCCATTGCCACCCAGAGCTTCTACAAGCAGCAGTTGCGCCAACGCTTCGAACTGCTGGCCGGCGAGCGCTACAGCCGTATCGCCGAGCGTTTCCAGGAACAGGAGCAGCGCCTGGATGGCCTGCGCCGGTTCTTCGACTTCTCCAACGAAATCACCCCCCGCGAGTTCGACGGCTATGCCCGCCCGCTGCTGCACCGCACCCAGGCCTATTCCTGGGCGCCACGGGTGGAAGCAGGGCAACGTGAAGCCTTCGAGCAGCGCGCCAGCGATTTGCTGGCGCAGCGCTACCAGATCCGTGACCAGGGCGCGCAAGGCGGCTGGCAGGCAGCTCCCGCGCGCGACCACTACTACCCGGTGCTGTACAACCAGGCTTCCAGCCAGCAGGGGCAGCCCTATGGCCTGGACCTGCTTGGCCAGCCGAAACGCGCGGCGACCCTGGCCAGGGCCATGGTCCCCGGCAGCATGGCGGTGTCCGAGCCGCTGGACATGCTCAGCGTCGACCCGGCCTACAGCCGTGGCCTGCTGATGGTGGCGCCGGTGTTCGCCGAATCGGTGCCGGTCGGTGGCCCACCCAGCGGCTATGTCATGGCGCTGCTCAGCCTGCGGCAGTTGATCGTTGAGAGCTTGCCGACGGTGGCGGACGACAACCTGGTGGTAAGGATCCTCGATCTGTCCACCGATGCTGGCCACGAAGTACTGTTCGATTCTGGCAACCAGATGGCGCGCATGGCCCTGGCCAGCACCCACCTGCTGCACCTGGCCGATCACCACTACCAGCTCGACATCCGCCCCAGCGTGGGTTTCATGGCCGCCAACCGGTCGGCGGCGGTGCAGGTGGTCGGCCTGCTCGGCGGTTTGCTCAGCCTGTTGCTGGCGACCTTGCTGTACAGCCTGTTCAGCCAGCGCCAGCGTGCCCTGGATCTGGTGGCCCGGCGTACCACCGAGCTGCGCATCAGCGAGCAGTCGTTGCGTGAAACCCACAACCAGCTGCGCAGTGTGCTCGACGCCGCGACTCAGGTGGCGATCATCGCCACCAGCCTCAAGGGCGTGATCGGTACTTTCAATGCCGGTGCCGAACGCCTGCTTGGCTATTCGGCCGAGGAAGCGCTGGGCGTGCTCACCCTCGAGGACCTGGTGCAGCCCGAAGAGCTGCATCGTCGCGCCCATGCCCTGAGCCTGCGTTATGGGCGCGAGGTGGGCGCGGGCCAGGCGATGTTCGCCGAGACCGTGCAGGAGGGCGGCGCGGAGCCCGGCGAATGGACCCTGGTGCGCAAGGATGGCAGCCACCTGCTGGCCAACATGCTGGTGACCGCAGTCCTCGATGAGCAGGGGCTGTGGGTGGGCTACCTGGCGATCTGCATTGACGTCACCGAGCGGCGTCGAGTGCACGAGGCGCTGGCAGCGCGCGATCGATTGCTGGAGAAGCTCAGTGCCGAGGTGCCCGGCGGCATTTACCAGTACCGCCTGGATGCCGACGGGCGCTCGTGTTTCCCTTATGCCAGCCAAGGCCTGCACGACATCTATGAAGTCGACCTGGCGCTGCTGCAGCAGGACGCCACGGTGGTGTTCGAGCGCATCCATCCCGACGATCTGGAGCGGGTGCGGCGTTCGGTGCGGTATTCCGCCGAGCACCTGACACCCTGGCGCGAGGAGTACCGGGTGTGCCTGCCCCGGGCCGGCCTGCGCTGGGTGCGCGGCGAGGCAACGCCGGAAATCGGCGACCACGGTTGCACCCTCTGGCATGGCTACCTGACCGATATCTCCGACCTTAAACGGGTGGAGGAGGAACTGCGCGCGCTGTCGATCACCGATTCCCTTACCGGTATTCACAACCGCCGCTATTTCCAGGAGCGCCTGCGCAATGAGCTCGACCGAGCCCAGCGGGACGGGCTGGACCTGGCGGTGATCATGCTCGATATCGACCATTTCAAACGGATCAACGACCAGTTCGGCCACGCGGTGGGCGACCTGGTGCTGCGCAGCCTGTGCCAGCGCATCAGCCAGCGTTTGCGGCGCACTGACGTGTTCTGCCGGTTGGGCGGCGAGGAGTTCATGGTGCTGTGCCCGGGCAGCAATGCCGAGCAGGCGCGGTTGCTGGCGCTGGAGCTGTGGCAGGGCGTGCGCAATGTGCCGATCGAGGGTGTCGGGCGGGTGACGGCGAGCTTCGGGGTGGCAGGCTGGCGCGACGGGGAGGGGGCCGATGCGCTGTTGCTGCGGGCGGATGCGGGGGTGTATGCGGCCAAGCAGGGCGGCCGGGATCGGGTCGAGGCGGAGCTTGCATGACACCCTGGCCCGGCACCAGCGCCAGGCCAGGGTGTCAGCGCTTTACAGGAACACGAACTTGGCGATGAAGATCACGCTGAGCACCCACAGGCTCGGCGAAACTTCCTTCAACTTGCCGGTACCTGCCTTCAGTGCCACATAGCTGATGAAGCCCAGGGCGATGCCGTCAGCGACCGAGAAGGTCAACGGCATCATGATCACCGTGACGATCGCCGGGATGCTGTCGGTGGCTTCGTCCCATTCGATATGCGCCATGCTGCCCATCATCAGCATCGCCACATAGATCAGCGCACCGGCGGTGGCATAGGCCGGGATCATGCCCGCCAGCGGCGCGAAGAACATCGCGGCGACGAACAGCAGGCCAACCACCACGGCCGTCAGCCCGGTGCGGCCACCGGCGGCCACGCCTGCGGCGCTCTCGACGTAGCTGGTGACCGGTGGCACGCCCACCGCGGCACCGAACACGCTGGAGGCACTGTCGGCCTTCAGCGCCCGCGACAGGTTCTCGATGCGCCCGTCGGCCGCTACCAGGCCGGCGCGCTGGGCGACGCCCATCAGGGTGCCGGCGGTGTCGAACATATGCACGAACAGGAAGGCGAAGACCACGCTGATCATGCTGACGTTGAACACGCCCGCCACATCCATCGCCATCCAGGTCGGCGCCAGGCTCGGTGGCATCGACATCACCCCGCCGAACTTGACCAGCCCCAGGCCCCAGCCGGCCAGGGTGACGCTGATGATGCTGATGAGGATCGCACCGAACACCCGTTTGTAGCTGAGGATCGCGATCATCAGGAAGCACACGGCCGCAAGCAGCGGGCCGGGCTCATGCAGCGAGCCGAGCTTGATCAGGGTGGCCGGGCTGTCGACGACGATGCCTGCGGTTTTCAGGCCGATCAGCCCGAGGAACAATCCGACGCCGGCCCCCATGGCATGGCGCAGGCTCACCGGGATGCTGTTGAGCAGCCACTCGCGCACCCGTGACAGGGTGAGGAACATGAACAGCACGCCCGAGATGAACACCGCACCCAGCGCGGCCTGCCAGGTGTAGCCCATGGTGCCGACCACGGTGTAGGTGAAGAAGGCGTTGAGGCCCATGCCGGGCGCCAGGCCCACCGGCCAGTTGGCGTACAGGCCCATCAGCAGGCAGCCCAGCGCCGCGGCGATGCAGGTGGCGACGAAGGCCGCCCCGTGATCGATGCCGGCGTCGGCCATGATGTTGGGGTTGACGAAGATGATGTAGGCCATGGTGATGAAGGTGGTCACCCCGGCTATCAGTTCGGTGCGGACGGTTGTGCCATGTCGCTTCAGTTTGAAAATCCGCTCCAGCCAACCCGTTTCGGGCGGCGCAGCGATATCCAGCGTAGGGGCTTCGGATTTGCGGCTTTCCACAGCGAGTACTCCTCAAGTCTTTCTTGTTGTTCGAAGCCTGGTCCTGAGCAATGCACTTGGGGGCTCCGCGAGGGGGTGTGGCAGACGTCCGACCATTTTGTTGACTTGCGGGTCAGGAAGTTGCTCGCAGGATTATGCTTTTGTGTACAAAGAATGCAAATAATGTTTTATCTTTTGTGCGCACAAACTGCCGTACAACGGCTATATAGGTTAAAGGCCCCCTGCAGAAACGGGTCAGCCTGTGTACAATGGCGCCATACCTTGGTCCACCACCTACTTCCAGGACTTGCCCTCCACCCGCTGACAGGTAGTACAGTCACGGTCCGACTGGCAGATCCCTTGTGCTCGAGAGCCCATGAACGAACAGCTGCAACCTCTGAAAAAACCTGTGCGCACTGGCAAGGCCGGCCGCAGCGGTACCCAGGACGACATCGTCTACGCGCACATCTTCGAGGCGATCCTCGAGCAGCGCCTGGCGCCGGGCACCAAGTTGAGCGAGGAGGCACTGGGCGAGATCTTCGGCGTCAGCCGTACCATCATCCGTCGTGCGCTGTCGCGCCTGGCCCATGAAAGCGTGGTGCTGCTGCGGCCCAACCGCGGCGCGGTAGTGGCCAGCCCCACGGTGGAAGAAGCGCGCCAGGTGTTCTTCTCGCGGCGCATGGTCGAACGTGCAATCACCGAGCTGGCCGTGCAGCACGCCACCCTCGAGCAGCTCAACGAATTGCGCCAGATGGTGCGCGAGGAGCGTGACAGCTTCTCCCGTGGCGACCGTGGCGCCGGCATCCGCCTTTCCGGCGAATTCCACCTCAAGCTGGCCGAAGCCGCAGGCAATGCCCCGCTGGTGAGCTTCCAGCGCAGCCTGGTTTCGCAGACCTCGCTGATCATCGCCCAGTATGAAAGCGGCAACCGCTCGCACTGCTCGTACGACGAGCACATGCAACTGATCGACGCCATCGAGGCCCGTGATGCCCAGCAGGCGGTAAGCCTGATGATGCATCACATGGATCACATCGACAGCAAGCTCAACCTCGACGAGGAAAGCGCGTCGGACGACCTGCATGCAGTGTTCTCGCATCTGCTGAAAAAGCCCAAGGCCACCGCCAAGGGTTGATCGTTTGCCTGCATAGCTCAGGGCCCTTTCGCGGGTAAACCCGCTCCCACAGGACTGTCGTTGCCTTCGATCAAGGTAGCGTACCTGAGGGGGCGGATTTACTTGCGAATGGGCCCTTTGTCGTGACTGGCCTTCTGCCGGATCCCTGATAGATTTACTAGTTGCAAACCCCTTTTCAATGTGGTTGGGCTTGCGCAAAACGTTGCGTCCAATGGCTTGAGGAGAGGTTCATGACTACGTCCCTCGGTGTACGCATGGGTGCCGAACTGGTCGGCACTTTCTGGTTGGTACTGGGTGGTTGCGGCAGCGCGGTACTGGCCGCCAGCTCACCTGTCGGCATCGGCGTCCTCGGTGTCGCCTTCGCGTTTGGCCTGACTGTCCTGACCATGGCGTTCGCCATTGGCCATATCTCTGGTTGTCACCTCAACCCGGCGGTGTCGTTCGGGTTGGTGGTGGGCGGGCGATTCCCGGCAAAAGAACTGCTGCCCTATGTGATCGCCCAGGTGATCGGCGCCATCCTGGCCGCAGCGGTGATCTATTTCATCGCCAGTGGCAAGGCCGGCTTCGAACTGGCCAGCGGCCTGGCCTCGAACGGCTATGGCGAACATTCGCCGGGCGGCTACACCCTGGCGGCAGGCTTCACCAGTGAGGTGGTGATGACCGCGATGTTCCTGGTGATCATCATGGGCGCCACCGATGCCCGGGCACCGGCCGGCTTTGCACCTATTGCCATTGGCCTGGCGCTGACCCTGATTCACCTGATCTCGATTCCCATCACCAACACCTCGGTCAACCCGGCGCGCAGCACCGGGCCGGCCCTGTTCGTCGGCGGCTGGGCGCTGCAGCAGCTGTGGCTGTTCTGGTTGGCGCCGCTGATTGGGGCGGCGATCGGCGGTGCGCTTTACCGGGGGCTGGCAAAACAACCTTAGCGCCAAGCCAAGATCCATCGCGGGGCAAGCCCGCTCCCACGCGGTAGAACTGTAGGAGCGGGCTTGCCCTGCGATGACAGGCGCTTGTCTTAGCGCTGGTGCACGCAACGCCCGGCGGCGTAGGTTTCGCGCACGGTGCGGTCGTCACCCAGGGTGGTCAGCACGAACAGGGTTTCCTCGATGCTGTTGGACTGCTGGATGCGGTAGTCCAGCAGCGGCGTGGCCTTGTAGTCGAGCACCACGAAGTCGGCGTCGTTGCCTGGGCGCAGGCTGCCGATCCGGTCGTCCAGGCGCAGTGCCCGGGCGCCGCCGAGGGTGGCCAGGTACAGCGACTTGAACGGGTGCAGGCGCGCGCCCTGTAGCTGCATCACCTTGTACGCCTCGTTTAGGGTGTTGAGCAGCGAGAAGCTGGTGCCGGCGCCGACGTCGGTGCCCAGGCCCACATTGACCTTGAAACGCTCGGCCTGGGGCAGATTGAACAGGCCGCTGCCCAGGAACAGGTTGGAGGTCGGGCAGAAGGCGATGGCCGAGCCGGTTTCCGCCAGGCGCTTGCATTCGTCGTCGCACAGGTGCACGCCGTGGGCGAACACCGAGCGCTCGCCGAGCAGCTCGAAGTGGTCGTAGACATCCAGGTAGCCATTCTGCTCGGGGAACAGCGCCTTCACCCACTCGATCTCCTTGAGGTTCTCGGACAGGTGGGTGTGCATGTACACGCCCGGGTGCTCCTTGAGCAGTTGGCCGGCCAGAGCCAGTTGTTCGGGGGTGCTGGTGGGGGCGAAGCGCGGCGTGACCGCGTAGTGCAGGCGGCCCTTGCCGTGCCAGCGCTCGATCAGCGCCTTGCTCTGGGTGTAGCCGGATTCGGCGGTGTCGGTCAGGTAGTCGGGGGCGTTGCGGTCCATCATCACCTTGCCGGCGATCAGGCGCAGGTCCAGGCGCTCGGCTTCCTCGAACAGGGCGTTGACCGACTCGGGGTGCACGCTGCCGAACACCAGGGCGGTGGTGGTGCCGTTGCGCAGCAGCTCCTGCAGGAAGATCTTCGCCACCTTGTCGGCATGGGCCTTGTCGGCGAACTGCTTCTCGCAGGGGAAGGTGTAGGTGTTCAGCCAGTCCAGCAGCTGTTCGCCGTAGGAGCCGATCATGCCGGTCTGCGGGAAGTGGATATGGGTGTCGATGAAGCCCGGGGTGATCAGGGCATCCTGGTAGTGCACCACCTCGATGTCGGCCTCAAGCGTCGGCAGCAGCTCGCTGGCGTGGCCGAGGGCCTTGATGCGGCCGTTGTCGATTACCAGCAGGCCATCCTCGAAGTATTCCTGGGAGGCTTCCAGGCCGACCTCGGCGGGGTCGGCGATGCTGTGCAGGATGGCGGCTCGGTAGGCTTTGCGGGTTGCGGTCATGAATACGCTCGTCAAAGGGTCTGGCTGCGCCGGGAAGGCGGCAGCAACTGGGTAATCTGGCCTGCGTTGGCGGCACTGTCGTGCTGGCCGAAGCAGGCGTTGTAGGTGGCAATGATTTCGGCAGCGATGGACACGGCGATCTCGATCGGCAGCTTGCCCTTCACTTCGGCCAGGCCCATCGGGCAGCGCATCCGCGCCATCAGTGCGTCTTCGTAGCCGCGTTCGCGCAGGCGGTGCTCGAACTTGGCCCGTTTGGTCTTCGAGCCGATCAGGCCGAACCAGGTGAAATCATTGCGTTTGAGAATGGCGGCGGTCAGTTCCAGATCCAGCTGGTGGTTGTGGGTCATGACGATGCAGTAGCTGCCTGGCGGCAGGTCCGCGACTTCGTCGACCGGCTCCTCGCTGACGATCTTGCTCACCCCGTTGGGTATGTGCTCGGGGAATTCCTGTTCGCGCGAATCGATCCAGCGCACCCGGCAGGGTAGCGCGGCGAGCAAGGGTACCAGAGCCCGGCCGACATGGCCTGCGCCGAACACGGCGATCTGTGCCTGCACGCCGCTCATCGGTTCGAACAACAGCACCGTGGCACCGCCGCAGCACTGGCCGAGGCTGGCACCCAGGCTGAAACGCTCCAGGTGTGGCGTGTAGCGGTGCTCCTCGAGCATCTGTCGGGCGATGTGCAGCGCCTTGAATTCCAGGTGGCCACCGCCAATGGTGTCGTACAGCGCGCTGGCGCTGACCACCATCTTCGAGCCTGCGTTGCGCGGGGTGGAGCCGCGCTCTTCGATGATGGTCACCAGTACGCAGGGTTCGCCGCGAGCTTGGTGATCGGCGAGGGCGTTGATCCATTGGTGCATGTCTGAATCCTCGGCAAGTTCTGGCGTGGGAGCGGCGGTGCGGCGACCCGACTTGCCCCGCGATGATTGACGCCCGATCGCGGGGCAAGCCCGCTCCCACGGATGCTTTTACTGATGGATGCTTTCCAGTTCCTGCTCCACAGGTTGCTGCGCAGCCACCGCCTTGCGCATCTGCTCGCAGCCCCACAGCACCCGCTCCGGCGTCGACGGCGCGTCGATGTTCGGCTGCACGCGGTAGTCGGCGATGCTCGCCACCGCGTCCTTGATCGCGCACCAGGCGGCGATGCCGAGCATGAAGGGTGGCTCGCCCACGGCCTTGGAATGGAACACCGTGTCCTCGGGGTTCTTGCGGTTTTCCACCAGCTTCACGCGCAGGTCGATCGGCATATCGGCAACCGCCGGGATCTTGTAACTGGCCGGGCCATTGGTCATCAGCTTGCCCTTGGCGTTCCACACCAGTTCTTCGGTGGTCAGCCAGCCCATGCCCTGGACGAAGCCGCCCTCGACCTGGCCGATATCGATGGCCGGGTTCAGCGAGTCGCCCACGTCATGCAGGATGTCGGCGCGCAGCATCTTGTATTCACCGGTCAGGGTGTCCACCACCACCTCGACGCAGGCGGCGCCGAAGGCGAAGTAGTAGAACGGCCGGCCGCGTGCCTGGCTGCGGTCGTAGAAGATCTTCGGCGTGCGGTAGAACCCGGTGGTCGACAGCGAAACCTGGGCGAAGTAAGCCTGCTGTACCAGTTGCTCGAAGCTGACGATCTGGTCGCGGGCGCGTACATGGCCGTTGCGGAACTCGATGTCTTCCTCGGTGACGTTGTAATGCCGCGCGGCGAACTCGGTCAGGCGTTTCTTGAGGATTTCGGCGGCGTTCTGCGCGGCCTTGCCGTTCAGGTCGGCGCCGCTGGACGCGGCGGTCGGCGAGGTGTTGGGCACCTTGTCGGTGTTGGTGGCGGTGATCTGGATGCGGTTGAAATCCACCTGGAACACTTCTGCCACCACCTGGGCAACCTTGGTGTTCAGGCCCTGGCCCATCTCGGTGCCGCCGTGGTTCAGGTGGATACTGCCGTCGGTGTAGATGTGGATCAGCGCGCCGGCCTGGTTGAGGAAGGTGGCGGTGAACGAAATACCGAACTTCACCGGGGTCAGCGCCAGGCCTTTTTTCAGCACCGGGCTGTTGGCGTTGAAACGGCGGATCGACTCGCGGCGCTCATGGTAGTCGCTGCTGGCCTCGAGCTCTGCGGTCATCTCCTCGAGCATGTTGTGCTCGACGGTCTGGTAGTAGTGGGTGACGTTGCGATCGGTCTTGCCGTAGTAGTTGGCCTTGCGCACCGCCAGTGGGTCGAGCGCCAGGTGGCGGGCGATATGGTCCATCACCTGCTCGATGGCGACCATCCCCTGTGGGCCGCCGAAGCCGCGGTAAGCGGTGTTGGAGGCAGTGTTGGTCTTGCAGCGGTGGCCATGTACCGTGGCATCGCCCAGGTAGTAGGCGTTGTCGGAGTGGAACATGGCGCGGTCGACGATCGAACCGGACAGGTCCGGCGAGTAGCCGCAGTTGCCGGCCAGGTCGAAGTTGATGCCGTGCAGGCGGCCGTTGTCGTCGAAGCCCACGTCGTACTCGACGTAGAACGGGTGACGTTTGCCGGTCATGGTCATGTCTTCGACCCGTGGCAGGCGCATCTTGGTCGGCTGGCCGGTCAGGCGCGCAATCACCGCGCACAGGCACGCGGGGCTGGCGGCCTGGGTTTCCTTGCCGCCGAAGCCGCCACCCATGCGGCGCATGTCGACGACGATCTTGTGCATCGGCACGTCGAGCACTTCGGCCACCAGCTTCTGCACCTCGGTGGGGTTCTGGGTGGAGCAGAACACGATCATGCCGCCGTCTTCGGCGGGCATCACCGAGCTGATCTGGGTTTCCAGGTAGAAGTGCTCCTGGCCACCGATGTGCAGGGTGCCCTGGATACGGTGCGGGGCGCTGGCCAGGGCGCTGGCCGAGTCGCCGCGCTGGTGGGTGTGGCTGTCGAGCACGAAGTGCTTCTTGCGCAGGGCCTCGACCACGTCGAGCACTGGTTCCAGGTCTTCGTACTCGATGATCGCGGCCATGGCCGCGCGGCGTGCGGTTTCCAGGTCGCGGGCAGCGACGGCGAGCACCGGCTGGCCGAAGAACTCGACCTTGTCGATGGCCAGCAGCGGGTCGCCGGCCACCACCGGGCCGATGTCCTTCAGGCCCGGAATGTCTTCATGGGTGATGGCGATGCGCACGCCTTCGAACTGGTAGCACGGCGTGGTATCGATGCTCAGGATCCGCGCGTGGGCACGGTCAGCGGTGCGCGCATAGACGTGCAACTGGTTGGGGAACTCCAGGCGGTCGTCGATATACACCGCCTCGCCCGCCACATGCTTGTCGGCGCTGTCGTGCTTGAGGCTGCGGCCGACCCCGGTGGTCAGGTCCTGGCTGAACAGTGCGGCCATCTCGGCCTGGCTCTTGACGGCGTGATGGTTAGACATAGTCGGTCACCCGGGTTTCGATGTGCGGCGATTGCAGTTCGATGAAGTACTTGCGCAGCAGGTTCTGCGCGGTCAGCAGGCGATACTCGCGGCTGGCGCGGAAGTCGCTGAGCGGGGTGAAGTCTTCGGCCAGGGCCTGGCAGGCACGCTCGACGGTGGCCTGGTTCCAGGGCTTGCCGCGCAGGGCAGCTTCGCAGGCGCGGGCGCGCTTGGGGATCGCGGCCATACCACCGAAGGCCACGCGTACGCCACTGACCACACCTTTCTCGATGCTCAGGTTGAACGCCGCGCACACCGCGGAAATGTCGTCATCCAGGCGCTTGGACACCTTGTAGGCGCGGAACGCCCAGTCGCTGGTGGCGCGGGGGACGATGATCTTCTCGATGAACTCGCTGTCCTGACGGGCAGTGATGCGGTAGTCGATGAAATAGTCTTCCAGGGCCAGGGTGCGCTGGCGCTCGCCCTGGCGCAGGACGATCTGCGCATCCAGGGCGATCAGCAGGGGCGGCGAGTCACCGATCGGCGAGGCGTTGCCGATGTTGCCGCCCAGGGTGCCCTGGTTGCGGATCTGCAGCGAAGCGAAGCGGTGCAGCAGCTCGCCGAAGTCGGAGTATTCCTCGTTCAGGGCGGTGTAGCAGTCGGTCAGCGGGGTGGCGGCGCCGATTTCCAGGTGGGTGGCGGTCTTTTCGATACGCTTGAGTT
Source organism: Pseudomonas sp. GZD-209 (assembly GCF_049310485.1). NCBI lineage: Bacteria > Pseudomonadati > Pseudomonadota > Gammaproteobacteria > Pseudomonadales > Pseudomonadaceae > Pseudomonas > Pseudomonas sp. GZD-209. The sequence goes on along the minus strand of NZ_JBMOWQ010000206.1, from coordinate 16,619 downwards.
CGGCGACATGGCCGACGTAGATCATCACCGGCAGGGTGCGGTGGAACTGGGTGACTTCCAGTGCCAGGTCGGTACCGCCGGCCAGCAGGCGCGCCTCGGGGTGCGAGCTGTAGAGGTCGGCCAGGTCGGCCACGGTGAGAGGGACCAGGCAGCGCTTGTCGCCGCTGTTGAGTTCACCGGTCTGTTGCGGGGCGATGGCCTTGAGGCGGGCGATGGTCTGCGCCTGCTGCGCGTCGAACTGGTCGCGGCAGGGGCGGGCGCAGCTCTGCTCGGCAGCGTCGAGAATAGGCCGGTAACCGGTGCAGCGGCAGAGGTTGCCGGCCAGGGCTTCCTGGGCCTGGTGCAGGTCGTGGCCTTCGCTGTTTTTCTGCAGGGCGAACAGCGACATGACGAAACCGGGGGTACAGAAACCGCACTGCGAGCCGTGGCAATCGGCCATGGCTTTCTGCACGCTGTGCAGTTCGCCCTGGTGTTTGAGGCCTTCTACGCTGATCAGCTGTTTACCGTGAAGGGAAGAGACAAACGTCAGGCACGAGTTGAGGCTGCGGTAGCGGATGCTGTCACTGCCCAGTTCGTCGGCGACGAGTTCGCCGACGACCACGGTGCAGGCGCCGCAGTCGCCGCTGGCGCAGCCTTCCTTGGTGCCGGGTTTGCCCAGGTGCTCACGCAGGTACTGCAGCACCGTCATGTTCGGGTCCAGGGCATGCTCGTTGCGCAGCTCCTGGTTGACGAGAAACTGGATCACGGGGAGGGCCTCGCAATGGTTTTATTGTTGTTCGGGCGGACTCTAAGCAAGGGCTGACCTCTTGGTCAATAATTTTCTGACTCAAAGGTCAAGAAATTGCCTGCGCCACGTTCGAGCCGCCTCAAGGAACCTTTCTCAAGCATAGTTCGCGCCGGGCAACAGGGTTGACCGGGCAGTCGCACAAAGCACGTGATCCCCCCTGCGCGAGCGCCAGGCAAGTGCGCTACAATCGCGCGCTTGTGCACAGCGACCCGATTTTGAAGGAAAACCATGACGTTCAAGGCGCCGGACAGCCTCTCCGAGCAAATTGCCCACTACCTGGCCGAGCGGATCATCCGCGGCGAACTCGCGCCCGGCGAGCGCATCCAGGAGCAGAAGGTCACCCAGGCCCTCAACGTCAGCCGTGGTTCGGTGCGCGAGGCACTGCTGATCCTCGAGCGTCGTCACCTGGTGGCGATCCTGCCGCGGCGCGGCGCCCATGTGACGGAACTCGACGAAAACAGCGTGCGTAGCCTGTGCGCGCTGATGGGCGAGTTCTACATCCTGCTGGGCAATGCCGTTGCCCTACATTGGCGCACCGAGGCCGACCTGCGCCCGTTCCTGGAAATCCAGCAGCGCCTGGCCCAGGCTCACGCCAAGCAGGACATCAAAGCCTTCGTCGCCGACAGTTTCGCGGTGATGCGCGCCGCTTACCCGTTCGCCAACAACCCCTATCTGCAGGAAACCGTCGAGAACCTGCAGCCGGCCATGAGCCGCGCCTACTACCTGGCCCTCGACCAGCGCCAGGCCAACATGGTCGATTACCTCAACCTGTTCGCCCGCCTGCTCGAAGCCGTGGTTGCCCGTGACCAGCCACGCATCCGCGAGGTGCTCACCGCCTATTGCCAGCGCAGCTGCGAGCTGGTGCTGGCGGCCTTGGCGCGGATCTGACCGATGCGTCTGAAGTGCATTCGCCTGGCCGGTTTCAAGTCGTTCGTCGACCCGACCACGGTCAACTTCCCCAGCAACATGGCGGCCGTGGTCGGCCCCAACGGCTGCGGCAAGTCCAACATCATCGACGCGGTGCGCTGGGTGATGGGCGAGAGCTCGGCGAAGAACCTGCGCGGCGAGTCGATGACCGACGTCATCTTCAATGGCTCCACCAGCCGCAAGCCGGTCAGCCAGGCCAGCATCGAGCTGGTGTTCGACAACAGCGACAACACCCTGGTGGGCGAGTACGCCGCGTACGCCGAGATTTCGATCCGGCGCAAGGTCACCCGCGACGCGCAGAACACTTACTACCTGAACGGTACCAAGTGCCGCCGCCGCGATATCACCGACATTTTCCTCGGTACCGGCCTGGGCCCGCGCAGTTACTCGATCATCGAGCAGGGCATGATCTCCAAGCTGATCGAAGCCAAGCCTGAAGAACTGCGCAACTTCATCGAAGAAGCGGCCGGCATCTCCAAGTACAAGGAGCGCCGCCGCGAAACCGAGAACCGTATTCGCCGCACCCAGGAAAACCTGGCACGCCTGACCGACCTGCGCGAAGAGCTGGAGCGCCAGCTCGAACGCCTGCACCGCCAGGCCCAGGCCGCCGAAAAATACCGTGAATACAAGGCCCAGGAGCGCCAGCTCAAGGCGCGCCTGGCGGCCCTGCGCTGGCGCGACCTGGATGACCGCGTGCGCCAGCGCGAAAGCGTCATCGGTGACCAGGAAATCGCCTTCGAGGCCCTGGTGGCCGAGCAACGCAATGCCGATGCCAGCATCGAGCGCCTGCGTGATGGTCATCACGAATTGTCCGAACGCTTCAACCAGGTGCAGGGCCGCTTCTATTCGGTGGCCGGCGATATCGCCCGGGTCGAGCAGAGTATCCAGCACGGCCAGCAGCGCCTGCGCCAGTTGCAGGACGACCTGAAAGAGGCCGAGCGCACCCGCCTGGAAACCGAATCGCACCTGGGCCATGACCGCACGTTGCTGGCCACCCTCGGTGAAGAGTTGCAGATGCTCGAGCCCGAACAGGAGCTTACCCTGGCCGCCGCCGAAGAAGCCGCTGCGGCGCTGGAGGAGGCCGAGCTGGGCATGCACGGCTGGCAGGAGCAGTGGGACAGCTTCAATGCTCGCTCCGCCGAGCCGCGCCGTCAGGCAGAAGTGCAGCAGGCGCGCCTTGCCCAGCTTGAAACCAGCCTGGAGCGCCTGGGCGAGCGTCAGCGCAAGCTGGGCGAGGAAGACGAGCAACTGGTCGCTGACCCGCAAGATGCTGAAACGCTCGACCTGGCTGAGCAGGTGCTTGGCAGTGAGCTGTTGCTCGAAGAGCTGCAGCTGCAGGAGCAGCAGGTGGTCGAGCAGCTCGAGGGGCTGCGTGAGCAGTTGCAGCAGGCCAGCCGGGCGCAGCAGCAACAGCAAGGCGATCTGCAGCGTCTTGGTGGTCGCCTGGCGTCCCTGGAAGCCTTGCAGCAAGCTGCGCTGGAGCCGGGCGTCGGCGCCGCCGACTGGTTGCGTGGGCAGGGCTTGCAGCAGCAGCCGCGCCTGGCCGAAGGCCTGAGGGTCGAGCCCGGCTGGGAGCTGGCGGTCGAGACGGTGCTGGGTGCCGATCTGCAGGCCGTGCTGTTGGAAGGCTTCGACAACCTCGAATTCGCCGCGCTGGAGCAGGGCGAGCTGCGCCTGCTGCTGAGCGCGGGCAAGGGAGCAAGTATCCCCGGCAGCCTGCTCGACAAGGTCGAGGGGCGCACCGATCTGTCGCCCTGGCTTGGCCTGGTCAAGCCAGTGGAAAGCCTGGAGCAGGCACTGGCCCTGCGCCCGACCTTGGCCGAAGGCCACAGCCTGGTCAGCCGCGACGGCTACTGGGTTGGGCAGCATTTCCTGCGTGTGAGCCGCGGCGGTGAGTCCCAGGGCGGTGTGCTGGCCCGTGGCCAGGAAATCGAGCGTCTGGGTCAGGAACAGTTGGAGCAGCAGGCGCAGCTGGAACAGTTGGACGAGCAGTTGCAGCGTCTGCGTGAGCAGCAACTCGACCTGGAAGAGCAGCGCGAACAGCTTCGCCGCCGTAGCCAGGATGAGAGCCGCCAGCATGGCGAACTCAAAGCGCGCCTGTCCGCCGGCCGCGCCCGCGCCGAGCAGCTCGAACTGCGCCGTAAGCGTCTGCACGAAGAACTGGCTGAGCTGCAGGAGCAGCGCGCCCTGGAACACGAGCAACTGGGCGAGTCACGCCTGCTGCTGCAGGACGCCCTCGACCTGATGGCCCAGGACACCGAGCAGCGCGAGCAGTTGATGGCCCGGCGCGACAGCCTGCGCGAAGGCCTCGACCGTATCCGCCAGGAATCCCGCCAGCACAAGGACCATGCCCATCAACTGGCCGTGCGCCTGGGCTCGCTGCGCGCTCAGCACGATTCCACCCGCCAGGCCCTCGAACGCCTGGAACAACAGGCCGCGCGCCTGGGCGAGCGTCAGGAGCAGTTGAGCCTGAACCTGGAGGAGGGTGAGGCGCCCCAGGAAGAGCTGCGCCTCAAACTCGAAGAGCTGCTTGAGCGGCGCATGAGCGTCGACGAAGAGATGCGCCAGGCCCGCCTGCACATGGATGAAGCCGACCGCGAACTGCGCGATGCCGAGCGCCGTCGCACCCAGGCCGAGCAGCAATCGCAGTTGTTGCGTGGCCAGCTGGAGCAGCAGCGCCTCGAGTCCCAGGGCCTGGATGTACGGCGCAAGACCTTGCAGGAACAATTGCTGGCCGACGGCTACGATCTTCCGGGCGTGCTTGCCACACTGGATGAACACGCCAGCGAACAGGGCACCGAACAGGAACTGGAGCAGCTCGATGGGCGTATCCAGCGCCTGGGCGCGATCAACCTGGCGGCCATCGAGGAGTACGAGCAGCAGTCCGAGCGCAAGCGTTACCTGGACGCCCAGAATGCCGACCTGGTTGAAGCGCTGGAGACTCTGGAAAACGTCATTCGCAAGATCGACAAGGAAACCCGTAACCGCTTCAAGGATACCTTTGATCAGATAAATGCCGGATTACAGGCACTTTTCCCAAAAGTTTTCGGTGGCGGCAGCGCTTATCTGGAACTGACGGGCGAAGATCTACTCGATACAGGGGTGACGATCATGGCGCGCCCGCCGGGCAAGAAAAACAGCACGATCCATTTGCTGTCCGGCGGCGAGAAGGCGTTGACCGCCCTCGCCCTGGTGTTCGCCATCTTCAAGCTGAACCCGGCGCCGTTCTGCATGCTCGACGAAGTCGATGCACCGCTGGACGACGCCAACGTCGGGCGCTATGCGCGCCTGGTGAAGGAAATGAGCGAGAGCGTGCAGTTCATCTATATCACCCACAACAAGATCGCCATGGAAATGGCCGATCAATTGATGGGGGTGACCATGCACGAACCGGGCTGTTCACGTCTTGTGGCGGTGGATGTCGAGGAGGCCTTGGCCATGGTCGATGCATGACGTAGGAAGATTGGATGCGATCAAGCAGGTAAAATCCGCAGCAGGTGCGACAGACGGTGTAAAGTTGCCTTTGGTCGTGCTAGCTTTACGTCACTTGTTTTTGCGTGGGTAAAACGCCTGTCAGAACATAGAGTTGGCGCCACGTGTTAAAGGCCTTTGAAGCCTTTGTTTTCAAGCATATTTTTTATAGAGGCACGGGATTACATGGAAATCGGTCTGCGCGAGTGGCTGATCCTCATCGGCGTCATTGTCATTGCCGGGATTCTTTTCGACGGCTGGCGTCGCATGCGCGGCGGCAAGGGCAAGTTGAAATTCCGTCTGGACCGTAGCTACGCCAATGCCCAGGACGATGAGGGCAGTGCCGAAGTGCTCGGCCCTTCACGTGTGCTGGATACGCATAAAGAGCCCGAGCTGGACGAGACCGACCTGCCGTCGCTGAGTGCGCCGGCGCGTGAGCGTGAGCGCGAGCGTGAAGCCAAACCGGCCAAGCAGCCCAAGCGCGGCAAGCGCAACAACAGCGAGCCACAGCAGGGTGACCTCAATCTCGCCGCCGAGCGCGAGCCCGACCTGTTCGCTGAAAGCGACGATGAAGTGGTTGTCGACAACAGCAGCCGCAACAGCGCCCCAGCCAGCAGCGCCAGCACCCCAGCCAGGGAGCTGCCGCCGATGGAAGAAGTGCTGGTGATCAGCGTCATCTCCCGCGATGAAGGCGGCTTCAAGGGCCCGGCCCTGTTGCAGAACATCCTGGAAAGCGGCCTGCGCTTCGGCGAGATGGACATCTTCCATCGCCACGAAAGCATGGCTGGCCACGGCGAGGTGCTGTTCTCCATGGCCAACGCGGTCAAGCCCGGCGTGTTCGACCTGGACGACATCGACCACTTCAGCACCCGTGCCGTGAGCTTCTTCCTTGGCTTGCCTGGCCCGCGCCACCCCAAGCAGGCCTTCGACGTGATGGTCGCGGCCGCGCGCAAGCTGTCCCACGAGCTCAACGGCGAGCTCAAGGACGACCAGCGCAGCGTGCTTACCGCCCAGACCATCGAGCACTACCGCCAGCGTATCGTCGAGTTCGAGCGCCGGGCGCTGACGCAGAAACGCTGACACACACCAGCGGGGCGGCCCTTGCCTCGGTCCGCACCGCAATGATTCAAGCAAAAGAGCAGCCTGGGGCTGCTCTTTTGCTTTGCACGAGAAGACGAAAACATGAACGCCGAAACCCGAATCCATGAACTGCGCGCCGAACTCGACCAGCACAACCACCGCTATTACGTGCTCGACGAGCCCAGTGTGCCGGACGCCGAATACGACCGGCTGTTCAATGAGCTCAAGGCGCTGGAGGCCGAGCACCCGCATCTGGTGACCCCCGACTCGCCCACTCAGCGGGTGGGCGGTGCGGCGCTGGCGGCGTTCAGCCAGGTGCGCCACGAGGTGCCCATGCTCAGCCTGGGCAACGCCTTCGAAGAAGACGACTTGCGTGATTTCGACCGTCGCGTGGTCGAGGGGCTCGACCTTCCCAGTGGCGATCTGTTCGCTGCCCGTGCCGCCGTCGATTACAGCTGCGAACCCAAGCTCGACGGCCTGGCGGTCAGCCTGCTGTACCGCGACGGCCAGCTGGTGCAGGGTGCCACCCGCGGCGACGGCACCACCGGCGAAGACATCAGCGCCAACGTGCGTACCGTGCGCAACATTCCGCTCAAGCTGCAGGGCGAGGGCTGGCCGGCAGTGCTGGAGGTGCGTGGCGAGGTGTACATGAGCAAGGCTGGTTTCGACCGGCTCAACGCCGTCCAGGCCGAAGCCGGTGGCAAGACCTTCGCCAACCCGCGCAACGCTGCCGCCGGCAGCCTGCGCCAACTGGACTCGAAGATCACCGCCAGCCGCCCGCTGGAGTTCTGCTGCTATGGCGTCGGCCAGGTGTCGGAGCCTTTCGGTGACAGCCATATCGGCATTCTCGAGAAGCTCAGGGGCTGGGGCCTGCCCATCAGCCGCGAGCTGCGGCACGCGGCCGGCATCGAAGAGTGCCTGGCTTACTACCGGGATATCGGCGAGCGGCGCAATGGCCTGCCCTACGAGATCGACGGGGTGGTCTTCAAGGTCAACAGCCTGGCCTCGCAGCGCGAGCTGGGTTTCCGCGCCCGTGAACCGCGCTGGGCGATCGCTCACAAGTTCCCGGCCATGGAAGAGCTCACCGAGGTGCTCGACGTCGAGTTTCAGGTCGGCCGTACCGGTGCGGTAACGCCCGTGGCGCGGTTGAAGCCGGTCAAGGTGGCCGGGGTTACCGTGTCCAATGCCACCCTGCACAACATGGACGAAGTCGCCCGTCTTGGCCTGTGCATCGGCGACACGGTCATCATCCGCCGTGCCGGCGACGTGATCCCGCAGGTGATGCAAGTGGTGACCGAGCGCCGCCCGGCCGATGCCCGGCCGGTGCAGGTGCCCAGCGTCTGCCCGGTGTGCGGCTCGCAGGTCGAGCGCACGCAGTTGGTCAAGCGCAGCAAGGGCAGGGCGACCACCAGCGAGGGTGCGGTGTACCGCTGTGTCGGCCGCTTGAGCTGCGCAGCCCAGCTCAAGCAGGCGATCATCCACTATGTGTCGCGCCGGGCCATGGACATCGACGGCCTGGGCGAGAAGAGCGTCGAGCAACTGGTCGACGAAGGCCTGATCCGCTCGCCGGCCGACCTGTACAAGCTTGAGTTCGAGCAAGTGGTCGCGCTGGAAGGCTTCGCCGAGGTGTCCAGCCGCAAATTGCTCGAAGCCATCGAGGCCAGCAAGCGTCCGCCCCTGGCGCGCTTCATCTTTGCCCTGGGCATCCCCGATGTCGGCGAGGAGACCGCCAAGGTGCTGGCCCGCTCGCTGGGCAGCCTGGCGCGGGTACAGGTGGCGCTGCCCCAGGTGCTCACCTACCTGCCGGACATTGGCCTGGAAGTGGCCTACGAGATCCACAACTTCTTCGAGGCCGAGCACAACCGCGAAGTGATCGAGCAATTGCTGGCCAGTGGCATGCAGTTGCAGGACGAGGGCGAGCTGGCCGCCGAGTTCGCCGCCTGCACCACCCTGGCCGGGATGCTGGCCAAGCTCGACATCCCTTCGGTCGGCCCGACCGGCGCCGAGAAGCTGGTGGACAAGCTGGGCACGCTGGACAAGATCATCGCCGCCGATGGCATCGATTTGCGTCAGGCGTTGAATACCAAGCAGGCCGAGGGTGTGCGCGAGTTCTTCAAGGTGGAAGCCAACCAGCAGTTGGCCCGGGCCATCGAAGCCCAGTTGCTCGAATTCGGCATGCATTGGTCCTGCGAGAAGAAAACCGCCGAGGGCCTGCCCCTGGCCGGCCAGACCTGGGTGCTGACCGGTACGCTGGAGCGCATGAGCCGGGATGTCGCCAAGGAGAAGCTGGAAAGCCTGGGGGCGAAAGTGTCGGGCTCGGTCTCCGGCAAGACCCACTGCGTGGTCGCCGGCCCCGGTGCCGGCTCCAAGCTGGCCAAGGCCGGTGAGCTGGGGGTCAAGGTGCTGGACGAGGAGCAGTTCGTGGCCTTCATGGCCGGGCAGGGCATTGACCTCTAACCGCCCGTGGGAGCGGGCTTGCCCCGCGATGAAGCCACCACAAGTCCTTGAGAAATGATGGTTTTTTCTCAAGCAAAGGTTGTAACTTCAGCGCAGAACGGTACAATGGCGCGGCTCGTCACTTGGCGAGCCGTCGTGGTGGCCCCATCGGTCCCCCCGCATTGATTACCCGTTTACCTGGTCAGGTCCGGAAGGAAGCAGCCAAGGCGGGGACATTGAGTGCCGGGGTGTGGCTGGTGGGGCCGCCTCCATTTTGGGCGCAGGCATTTTCGCTTCGCGTACCTTTCGTACCCCGCCTGTACCCTCTCTTTACGCCCGCGCAAGCCTTTACCCCTGCACAATCGTGCGTGGCGCCTTATCATGCACCCAGCGTGTCAGTCCGTTCGGCCAGGAGATAGCGACCGTGGAACATGTCGACGACCTCACCCGTCACAAGATCCGGGAATGGCAACTGCGCCGCCTGGAGATCAAGGACCAGATGGCCGCCAGCCCCGAGCGGGTGCTGGAACTGTCGCAGGTGCTCGACCAGATGGAAGAGGAGCACGAGCGCATACTCGCCGAGGCAACGCCGCCAGCGCCTGTTGCCGCGGCCCAGGCCCTGCTCGAACTTCATTTGAACCTATCGGCAGGCAGCGTGCGTGACCTGCGCAAGTTGCTGGAGCTGGCACTGCACGAACTCGATGGCGTGTTCGATGAGCCTCAGCCGGGTGCCCGCCACCCTGGCGGCATGGCGGGTTCACTGGGTGCTTACCAGTTCGAACTGCTGGTTGGCCAGGCGCCGGATGCCAACACGCCCTGAATCAGCCTTTGCCTGGACATTGAGCGCACATGCAGCCTGAACATTTCAATTTCTCCTGCCCTGTCTTCCTGCCCATCACCCTGGAGCGCTGCCAGGGGTTGCTGCAGGCCGAAGGCGTGCCCGCCCTGGACGCGCTGAGCGACCCTGAGCTGGCGGCCTTGCTGGTGATCCAGAACCTTGCCCAGGCCCAGGGCAAGCTCGATGCGCCGGCGGCGGAGAAGGTGCTGGGCAAGTTGCTGGCCTGGTCCGTCGATGGCCCCCATTCGCCGGACGTGAGCCTGCTGTCGGAAGCGCGCCGGCTGTTCGATGCGCGCAAGCTGTATTTCGGCCTCGAGGTGATCAAGGCGTCGAAGTTGCGCCTGCTCACCGACGAAGAGGTGCAGGCGGGCGATTACCTGCTGGCCGACGGCAAGTGGGATTTCGACTTCAGGCTCCGCCGACAGCAAGCCGACAACCCCTTCAGCCAGCAGGTGGTGACCGGTTTCGACAACGAGCGCTGGCTGACCGTCGAGCAGGACAAGCTGCTCAAGGTCATCCGCGCCAACCTGGACGAAGACATCCATGTCCAGGGCTACGCCGGCATCGGCAAGAGCTACCTGCTTGGCGCGCTGATGGATTGCCTGCCACGCGGTCGGGTGCTGGCCCTGGCGCGCACACCGGCCAAGCTTGGCACCCTGCGCCAGCGCATGGGGCTGGATCCGCAGGCCAAGGTCGGCATGACCTTCGGCCAGTTCGCCAAGGCCCTGCTCAAGGATGCGCAGCCGGCCAACGCCAGGGCCGCGGCGCGAGGCCCAGGCAAGCTCAAGCTGGCGCAGGAGCTTGGCATCGTCGGGCTGCGCCAGTACGACGCCGAGCATGCCCTGGATATCTGCCTCGAAGTGCTGCACAGCTATTGCGAGTCGCGTGACTACAGCCTGTCGAATCGCCACCTGCCATTCTTCCGGCAGGCGCTGTCGGGTGTCGATGCCCAGGTCCTGCTCGAGTACGCCAGCCGGCTATGGCGCTACCTGGAGACGCACCCGGCCTGGGGGGCGCAGACCGGCTTCGAAGCGCTGCTGCTGATCAAGCGTGCCAGCCTGGGTGGCTGCAGTGTGCCCACGCGCTTCAGCCACGTGATCATCGACGAGAGCCAGGACGTGCCGGGCTCGCTGTTGCAAGTCATCGAGCGCGGGCGGCAGGTGCTGATCACCCTGGGTGACGAATACCAGAAGGCCTCGGGTGCCGTGGTGCGGCGCGAGCGCCAGGTGCGGCAGAAGGATATCGCCTTCGCCGTTCGCTCCGGGCCAAAGGTCGAGCGCCTGATCAACCCGTTGATCGACGTGCATTCACAGAAGTCGAAAGTGGCCTTCGAGGCTGCGCGCAACGTGGATGTCGGTATCGAGCTGTTCCCCCAGGGCTTCATTCCACCTGAAGGCTGCGTGGTGCTGACCGCCTCGCGTTGGGATAGCATGCGCTGGGCCATGGAACTGGCCGAGACCGGTTGCCTGCTGAAATTCCCCGACTGGCCCGACATGCGACGCTTCATGGCCACTGCGGTCGGACTGTTCCGGGCGGCATTGCATGGCCCGATGCAGGACGCCGAAGGGCCGCACCCGCACTTTGCGCACATGCTCGACTGGCAGCAGGTACGCGATGCCGAGCGCTTCGATGAGTCGTTCCTGTGGGTCGAGGCGCGGTTGCAGGACGGTTACAAACTCGCCGACCTTACCACCCTGGCGGCGCGGGTCGCCGAGCAGCGTGCCAGCCTATTGCTGATGATGGCCGAGGAGGCCGGCGGCCTTGAGTTCGACCATGTACTGCTCACGCCCGAACTGATGACCACCAACCGCTTCAAGGATGCCTACGCTTTCGACGCGCGTATCTGCGCCGTGTACATCGCTTTGTCGCGGGCGCGGCGCCAGCTGTATCTGCCCTATGACGTGCAGGAGTGGATCGCTTACCACAAGGGCCAGCCGTTCCGCGAACTGCACGGTTACTGAAGGCTCACTTGCGCGGCGCTCGGCCGGGCCTGCCCTGGCTGGCGGACACCTTCATCAAGCGCTGGAAGGTCGGGCACTGCAGGTGATGCTCTTCGGGGCACACCGCCGCGTGCCGCAACCCCTTGCTCATCGCCTGCAGGCGCTTGATCCGCTGGTCGATCTCGTCGGCCTTGGCCAGCAGCAATTGCCGGTCGACCTGCTGCTCGGCCAGCATCGCCGCCACTTCATCCAGCGAAAACCCGGCCGCCTGGCCCAGGGCGATCAACGCCAGGCGCTCGGGCGTATCGGCCGGGAACTGACGGCGCTGGCCCCGGCCGGACAATGCCGTGAGCAGGCCCTTGTTGGCGTAGTAGCGCAAGGTCGAAGCCGGTACACCACTGCGCCTGGCGACATCGGCAATATCCATCTGGGGCCCCTTGACTTGAAGTTGACTTCAACTTGCATGCTGCTTGGCAAAGACCATTTCCGTCAATCTGCCCAGGGCCTTCGCCATGACCGTCTCCTCATTGATTTACTCCATCCTGCTCATCGGCATCGGCGCCACGCTGGTGATGGACCTGTGGACGCTGCTGCTCAGGCGCCTGGGCGTTACGACCCTGAACTACGCCATGGTCGGCCGCTGGGCGGGGCATCTGCTGCAAGGGCGCTGGCGGCACCCAGCGATCGGCAAGGCCGCACCGGTTCGCGGTGAGCTGGCGTGGGGGTGGGTGCTGCACTATGCCACCGGGCTGCTGTTTGCCGGCCTGCTGATCGCGTTGGTCGGGGAGGCGTGGCTGGGTCAGCCTGCGCTGCTCCCGGCGTTGTCGTTCGGGGTCATCTCGGTGCTGGTGCCGCTGTGCGTGATTCAGCCGGCACTGGGCGCGGGGTATTTTGCCGCCAATACGCCAGCGCCGCTGAAGAGCTGCTTGCGCAGCCTGGCAACGCATTGTGTGTTTGGCAGTGGTCTGTACCTGGCCGCGCTGGGTGCGCTGTGGCTCGTAGGCTAGAGGTCTTTGCTGTCGGCGACAGGTGGCGCCGGCAACGCTTGGGTGTAACGCTCGATGATCCGCTCGACCTCCCCGGACTGCTTGAGCCTCACAAATGCCCTGAGCACTGCCTGTGTCGGTAGCGCCGGATCGTTGCGCACCATGCAGCTCAGTGCCTGTTCTTCCAGCACCGCGAGCCCATGCAGTTGCTTTGCCGGCGGCAGCCCACGGTTGAACCATTGCAGCGACAGCTGGTTGCTCACGGCATGCTGATAGCGCCCGGCCTGCAGCTTTTGCAGGGCCAGCTCCTGATTGCGGCTGTCTTCGCGCTGCAACTGGCCACGGGCAAACAGCGGGGCGAGGCTGGGGTAGCTGTAGCCCAGCACGGTGCCCAGCGCCTGTGGGGGGAGGGCGTCGGCGGTGGTGGCGCTGTCGCCGGGGCGGCCGACCAGCAGGTCGCGCTGCTCGATGAGCGGGATGCTCCACAGGTAGTCGCCGTTGCGGCTGGTCAGCCATTGCGGGGAGACGTAGCAGCGCACGTCGATGTCGCCGCTCTCCATGGCCTCCTGCAGCCGCAGTCGGGCCATCACATGGTACTGCGCCCGCACCCCCGCTTCGCGGGCCGCAGCCTGCATCAGCTCGAACAGAATGCCCTCCACCGGCTGCCCCTGCTCGATGCGCATCAGCGGCATGCTCCAGCTCTCGGCCACGGAAAAGCGCAAAACTGGCGGCTCGGCCAGGCTGTACGCACTGCATAACCACAGGAGGACCAAGGCTCGCCGCACGTCTCATCCTCCCTGATCAGCCCGGAGCTATGCCTGCTGCTGAGCTTAGACGAGATCCGCAGGGTGCAATTTCCCCCTCGCTCCGCTAGCATTAGCGCTCTTTCCGCCCGCTCCGGTCACGATGGTTTTTTGATGAGTTATCAGGTTCTTGCACGTAAATGGCGTCCGCGCTCGTTCCGCGAAATGGTCGGCCAGACCCATGTGCTCAAGGCTTTGATCAACGCCCTGGACAACCAGCGCCTGCACCATGCGTACCTGTTCACCGGCACCCGTGGGGTGGGCAAGACCACCATCGCGCGGATCATCGCCAAGTGCCTGAACTGCGAAACCGGCATCACCTCCACGCCCTGCGGGACCTGCTCGGTGTGCCGCGAGATCGACGAAGGCCGCTTCGTCGACCTGATCGAGATCGACGCCGCCAGCCGCACCAAGGTCGAAGATACCCGCGAGCTGCTCGACAACGTGCAGTACGCCCCCAGCCGTGGGCGCTTCAAGGTCTACCTGATCGACGAAGTGCACATGCTCTCGACCCACTCCTTCAACGCCTTGTTGAAGACGCTGGAAGAGCCGCCGCCCTACGTCAAGTTCATCCTCGCCACCACCGACCCGCAGAAGCTGCCGGCAACCATCCTGTCGCGCTGCCTGCAGTTCTCGCTGAAGAACATGAGCCCGGAGCGGGTGGTCGAGCACCTCAGCCATGTGCTGGGCGCCGAGAACGTGCCATTCGAAGACGACGCCCTGTGGCTGCTGGGCCGCGCTGCCGACGGCTCGATGCGCGACGCCATGAGCCTGACCGACCAGGCCATCGCCTTTGGCGAAGGCAAGGTGCTGGCGGCTGATGTGCGGGCAATGCTCGGCACGCTTGACCACGGCCAGGTGTACGGTGTGCTGCAGGCACTGCTCGACGGCGATGCCCGGGCATTGCTGGAAGCGGTGCGCCACCTCGCCGAACAGGGGCCGGACTGGAACGGCGTGCTCTCGGAAATGCTCAACGTGCTGCACCGTGTGGCCATCGCCCAGGCGCTGCCCGAGGCGGTCGACAACGGCCAGGGCGACCGTGATCGGGTGCTGGCGCTGGCCCAGGCACTGCCCGCCGAGGATGTACAGTTCTACTACCAGATGGGCCTGATCGGCCGTCGCGACCTGCCGCTGGCACCCGACCCGCGTGGCGGCTTCGAAATGGTCCTGCTGCGCATGCTGGCGTTCCGCCCGGCCGACAGCGACGATGCACCGAAACCGGTACTAAAGCCGGTGGGGATCAGCCAGGCCACAGCTGATCCGGCCCCACCGGTGGCAGCTGCGGCAGTTGCCGTCGCAGCGCCCGTTGAACCTGTTGTCGCGCCAGCCGCCGTTCAGGTCCCGGTAGAGGCGCCTGTCGTCGCCGAGGCCGTGGCTGAAGCGCCTGCCGCGCAGCCAGAGCCAGCCCCGGCGCCCGAGCCTGAACCTGAGCCTGAGCCTGAGCCGGTCGAGGCAGTGATCGACCTGCCCTGGGAAGAGCCCGCCGCACCGCCTGTGCCGGTCGTGGCCGCGCCGCAGCCCGAGCCTGTGGTGGTCGAGGCGCCCGTTGCCGAGACCGCCAGCAGCCAGCCGGACTACGACGAACCACCCTTCGACCCGTCCGCGTACAGCCCGGCGGGCATGGACCGCGACGATGAGCCCCCGGCGGACGAAGACTACTATGTCGCGGACAGCGACCCGGCGGGCTTCAGTTACCTCGATGAACTGGCCGAGCATGTGCAGGAAGATCAGCCCGCCAAGGCGCCCGAACCTCTGCCGGCCGCTCAGCCCGCCACGGGCCTGGCCCTGCAATGGCTGGAATTATTCCCACAGTTGCCTGTCTCGGGTATGACAGGCAACATCGCCGCGAACTGTACCTTGATCGCCGCCGATGGCGACGACTGGCTGCTGCACCTGGATCCGGGCCAGGGTGCGCTGTTCAACAGCACGCAACAGCGGCGCCTCAACGATGCGCTCAACCAGCAGCTGGGGCGCGACATCCGGCTCAAGATCGAACTGATTCGCCCGGAACAGGAAACCCCGGCCCAGGCCGCGTCCCGC
The DNA here is from genome assembly GCF_049310485.1 of Pseudomonas sp. GZD-209. Classification (NCBI taxonomy): domain Bacteria; kingdom Pseudomonadati; phylum Pseudomonadota; class Gammaproteobacteria; order Pseudomonadales; family Pseudomonadaceae; genus Pseudomonas; species Pseudomonas sp. GZD-209. The sequence goes on along the minus strand of NZ_JBMOWQ010000206.1, from coordinate 1,311 downwards.
AAGCGCGCCGAACGCCAGCAGGACGCGGTGCTGTCGATCGAGCAGGATCCATTGATCCAGCAGATGATCCAGCAGTTCGGCGCAACGGTGCGGCAGGATACTATTGAGCCTGTGGATGCCCTGGCCAGCCAGGGCCAATAACGGATAACCATGCGGCCGGCCCTGTGCGCGGCCGCATTACATGAACCAATCGAGGTATACCCCCATGATGAAAGGTGGCATGGCCGGCCTGATGAAGCAGGCCCAGCAGATGCAGGAAAAGATGCAGAAGATGCAGGAAGAGCTGGCTAACGCCGAAGTCACCGGCCAGTCCGGTGGTGGCCTGGTCAGCGTGGTGATGACCGGTCGCCACGACGTCAAGCGCGTCAGCATCGATGACAGCCTGATGTCGGCTGACGCCGACGACAAGGAAGTGCTCGAAGACCTGATCGCCGCCGCGCTCAACGATGCCGTGCGCAAGATCGAGCAGAGCAGCCAGGAGAAGATGGGCGGCATGACTGCCGGCATGCAGCTGCCGCCTGGCTTCAAGATGCCGTTCTGATCGGCGTTGCGTTACCCCGGGGGAGCAACGGCCAGGCGGTCGTTGCTCCCTTGTTCATTCTGTTTCCTGAACTGGCAGGCCCGCATACATGAGCTTCAGCCCCCTGATCCGCCAACTGATCGACGCCCTGCGCATTCTGCCCGGTGTCGGCCAGAAAACCGCCCAGCGCATGGCCCTGCAACTGCTCGAGCGCGACCGCAGTGGCGGTACGCGCCTGGCCCAGGCCCTGAGCCAGGCCATGGACGGCGTTGGCCATTGCCGCCAGTGCCGTACCCTGACCGAGCAGGAGCTGTGCCCGCAGTGCGCCGACCCGCGCCGTGATGACAGCCAGCTGTGCGTGGTCGAAGGGCCGATGGATATGTTTGCAGTGGAGCAGGCCGGCTATCGCGGCCGTTACTTCGTGCTCAAGGGGCACCTGTCGCCGCTCGATGGCCTGGGGCCGGATGCGATCGGTATTCCGCAGCTCATGGCGCGGATCGAAGAGCAGGGCACCTTCAGTGAGGTGATCCTGGCAACCAACCCCACGGTGGAGGGGGAGGCGACGGCTCACTACATCGCCCAGCTGCTGGCCGAAAAGGGCTTGAGCGCTACGCGTATCGCCCATGGCGTACCGCTGGGTGGCGAACTGGAGCTGGTGGATGGCGGGACCTTGGCCCATGCGTTTGCCGGGCGCAGACCGATTTCGCTGTAAGTCTTCGTAAAGCATCGCGGGGGGGGGGGTATGGACACGGCACCACCCGTGTAGAGGGTGTTCCCTGTTCTTTTCCTGC
>NZ_JBMOWQ010000205.1:0-3122 GCF_049310485.1 Pseudomonas sp. GZD-209 | reverse complement strand
GGGCGGGGGGGGGGAAACCCGCCCCCAGGTGGGTGGGGGGGATCGTGCCTCCCCCGCGATCGTTCTGAACCTTGACTCAGTATTCGCTGAGCGAGAACTCGGTCAGGCAGAAGGTCGGCACCCCGGCCGCCTGCAGCCGGCGCGAGCCTTCCAGCTCGGGCAAGTCGATGATCGCTGCGGCCTCGAACACCTGTGCCCCGGTGCGGCGCACCAGGTTGGCTGCCGCCAGCAGGGTGCCACCGGTGGCGATCAGGTCATCGAAGATCAGCACCGAATCCCCTTCGCACAGGCTGTCGGCATGCACTTCCAGGAAGGCTTCGCCGTACTCGGTCTGGTAACCCTCCGACAGCACGTCGGCCGGCAGCTTGCCTTGCTTGCGGAACAGGATCAGCGGCTTGTTCAGCTGGTGGGCGATGATCGAGCCGATCAGGAAGCCCCGCGCATCCATGGCACCGATATGGCTGAACTCGGCCTCGACATAGCGCTCGATGAACTGGTCAGCGACGTAGCGCAGCCCACGCGGCGATTGGAACAACGGGGTGATATCGCGGAAGATGACCCCCGGTTTGGGGAAGTCCACTACCGGGCGAATCAGGGCTTTGAGGTCGAAAGTGTCGCTGTGCATGGTGCGGGTATCCTGGAAAAACCAAGGCGCCAGTATACCCGCATCCGGCCTTTGTCAGGCCTCCATTGCACCACCGGCCAGCGCACACAGCTGGATCGGGTCGAGGATATGCACTTCCTTGCCCTCGGCCTTGAGCAGGCCGTTCTGCTGGAAGCGGGTGAACACCCGCGAGACGGTTTCCACGGCCAGGCCCAGGTAGTTGCCGATCTCGTTGCGCGACATGCTCAGGCGGAACTGGTTGGCCGAGTAGCCACGGGCGCGGAAGCGCGCGGACAGGTTGACCAGGAAGGTGGCGATGCGCTCGTCGGCGGTCTTCTTCGACAGCAGCAGCATCATCTGCTGGTCGTCGCGGATTTCACGGCTCATCACCCGCATCAGCTGGCGGCGCAGTTGCGGCAGTTGTACCGAAAGCTCATCCAGGCGTTCGAAGGGGATCTCGCACACCGAGGTGGTTTCCTGGGCCTGGGCCGATACCGGATAGGCTTCGGTGTCCATGCCGGACAGGCCGACCAGCTCGCTGGGCAGGTGGAAGCCGGTGATCTGTTCTTCGCCAGCGTCGCTGAGGCTGAAGGTCTTGAGGGCGCCGGAGCGGACTGCGTAAACCGAGCCGAAATTGTCACCTTGGCGGAACAGGAATTCGCCTTTTTTCAGTGGGCGGCCGCGTTTGACGATTTCATCCAGTGCATCCATGTCCTCGAGGTTGAGGGACAGGGGCAGGCACAGGGGGGCCAGGCTGCAATCCTTGCAGTGGGCCTGGTTGTGTGGGCGCAGTTTTACTGGCTCGGACATTTCTTCGATCCTTGTGGGAAAGCACACATAAGCCGTAAGGGTAACCCACGGCATAGGCTGTAGGCCAGCGTGCGCTGTTTTGGTGCGCGCTGGCGGCGGCCCGACGCGGGTGGGCGCCGGTACCTTTCGACTGTCCATAGTGTGCCTGGCAAGGCGTGCTGTCCATGCGGTTAAACGCCTCAATGGCCTCAGATCACCCGCGAGAAACGCTGGCGATTCTGTTGCGCGAGATAGGCGTCGAAGACCATGCACACCGAGCGCGCCAGCAGGCGCCCGGCTGGCAGGATGCGGATGCCATTGCTGTCGAGGCTGATCAGGCCGTCGCGCTGCATGGCGTGCAGTTGCGGCCAGATTTCGTTGAAGTAGCCGCGAAAGTCGATGGTGAATTGCCGTTCGATCTGCTCGAAGTCCAGCTCGAAATGGCAGATCAGTTGCTGGATCACTGCCCGCCGCAGGCGGTCGTCCTGGTTGCACAGCAGGCCGCGCTGGGTGGCCAGTTGGGCGGTGGACAGGGTGTCCTGGTAGGTGTTGAGGTCGCTGCTGTTCTGGCAGTACAGGTCGCCGATCTGGCTGATGGCCGAGACCCCCAGGCCGATCAGGTCGCAATGGCCATGGGTGGTGTAACCCTGGAAGTTGCGCTGCAGGGTGCCTTCTTCCTGGGCGATGGCCAGTTCGTCGTCGGGCAGGGCGAAATGGTCCATGCCGATGTAGCGGTAGCCGGCGGCGGTCAGCTGGTCGATGGTGGCGTGCAGCATCTCCAGTTTGGCCGCGGGGGCCGGCAGATCGTTGCTGTCGATGCGCCGCTGCGGCATGAAACGCTCGGGCAGGTGGGCGTAGTTGAACACCGACAGGCGATCGGGTTGCAGGCGGATCACTTCTTCGACAGTGCGGGCGAACCCTTCCGGGGTCTGCTTGGGCAGGCCGTAGATCAGGTCGAGGTTGATCGAGCGGAACTGCAGGGTGCGCGCCGCTTCGATCAGGGTACGGGTCTGTTCCAGGCTCTGCAGGCGGTTGACCGCGCGCTGCACCGCCGGGTCGAGGTCCTGCACGCCGAGGCTGACGCGGTTGAAGCCCAGCTCGCGCAGCAGCCCCATGGTCGACCAGTCGGCCTCGCGCGGGTCGATCTCGATGCCGTAGTCACCGGAGTCATCGTCCAGCAGGTTGAAGTGCTGGCGCAGGGTCGCCATCAGCTGGCGCAGTTCCACATGGCTGAGGAAGGTCGGGGTGCCACCGCCGAAGTGCAGCTGCTCGACGCGCTGCTTGGGGTCCAGGTGGCAGGCGACCAGCTGGATTTCCTGTTCCAGGCGTTGCAGGTAGGGCGCGGCGCGGCCGCGGTCCTTGGTGATGACCTTGTTGCATGCGCAGTAGTAGCAGATGTTGGCGCAGAACGGCACGTGCACGTACAGCGACAGCGGGCGCGTGGCCCGACGGCTCTCGCGCAGGGCGTGGAGCAGGTCGAACGAGCCCACTTCGCCATGCAGTTGCATGGCGGTAGGGTAGGAGGTGTAGCGTGGCCCGGCCAGATCGTAACGACGGATCAGGTCGGCGTCCCAGCGTAGGTCGTCGAGCATGTGGGCAGTCCCCGGATAGAGCAGCAGTGTCCGGAGTCTAGGGCTGCATGGGGTGTAGGGTGTTGATTTGCATCAAGCAGGCCAGCCGATCGCGGGGCAAGCCCGCTCCCACATAGCTGAGGAGACGGCGTGGGAGC
>NZ_JBMOWQ010000204.1:0-4393 GCF_049310485.1 Pseudomonas sp. GZD-209 | reverse complement strand
TTGAAACTGGGAAGCGGGCTTGCCCCGCGATATGCACCGATCCTGTGCCTGCTGCACCTTGCGAAGGCACAAACCCCCTCAAAAACCGGCCAATTAGCCCTGAAAGCCAGTATTTCCGGGTATTTCAAAACTGGCACGCCCCCTGCAATAACTACTGCAACTCCAGTTTCGGGGGCCTCGGTACAGGCAGGCCGGGATAGCCCCTCTTTTATTCGCAGCAGCAACACCGTTTCGGGGACCCTGGTACAGGCAGGCCGGGAAATCCCCCTTTTATTCACCACAGCAACCCGCTTTGGGGACCTCGGTACAGGCAGGCCGGGACATCCCCTCTTTTATTCGTGCAGCCTCACCTGCACCTTCCAGCGCCCGTCGTCCTCTGCACCTGACCATTCCCCTCGCAGGGGGCGCGCGGCAATCAGCGTCAGCAGCAAGCCTTCCTTGCCCTTCTGCACCCGCCAGGCCACCGGTTTGTCCTGCAAGAACAACTGGCCGCGCTGGGCCTTGCCCTCGGCCTGGAACGCCAGCGCCACGGTGCCATCGACGTTCTCACCATGCAGCTGGGGTTCTTCGTTGAACCACAGGTCCAGGCCATCCTGCACCACCTCGACCTGCTGCAGCACCCGCTCGTCCGGAGTGGTCAGGCGGCCGATCATCAGGCCCACCATCAACCCGACGATGGCCAACGACAGGATCATCTTCGGGAACGCCTTCGAACGCACATCGGGTTCGGGGGTAGAATGCCCGTCATCTTCATGCTTGGAGCCGTGCATGTTTCACGTCATCCTTTTTCAACCTGAAATTCCGCCGAACACCGGCAATATCATCCGCCTGTGCGCCAACAGCGGCTGCGCCCTGCACCTGATCGAACCCATCAGCTTCGAACTGGATGACAAGCGCCTGCGCCGCGCCGGGCTGGATTACCACGAGTATGCCACGCTCAAGCGCCATGAAAGCCTGGCCGGATGCCTGGAAAGCCTGGGCAACCCGCGGCTGTTCGCCTTCACGACCAAAGGCTCGCACCCCTTCCACGAAGTCGCCTACCAACCGGGCGATGCCTTCCTGTTCGGCCCCGAGAGCCGCGGCCTGCCGGCCGAGGTACTGGACAGCCTGCCGGCCGAGCAGCGTCTGCGTTTGCCCATGCGCCCAGGGTGCCGCAGCTTGAACCTGTCCAATACCGTGGCGGTGACGGTGTATGAGGCGTGGCGGCAGAACGGCTTTGCCGGGAGCTGATGCATTGCCTGTTCTGGCCTATCGCGGGGCAAGCCCGCTCCCACGCTAGAATCTCGATCGGCGTGGGAGCGGCGGTGCGCCGCTGCGACTTGCCCCGCGATAGGGCCGGTACTGCCAACACAAAAAAAGCGCCCCGAAAGGCGCTTTTTTCATGACCGGTGCAATTACTGCACGGTCGGCACTTCACCGGCTTCCTGCATGCGCTGCATTTCTTGCGCGTACAGGGCGTCGAAGTTGACCGGCGACAGCATCAGCGCCGGGAACGAGCCACGGGTCACCAGGCTGTCCAGCGCCTCACGGGCGTACGGGAACAGGATGTTCGGGCAGAACGCGCCGAGGGTGTGGCTCATCGAGGCCGCGTCGAGGCCTGCGATCAGGAAGATGCCGGCCTGCTGCACTTCGGCGATGAACGCCACTTCTTCACCGTTCTTCACGGTCACCGACAGGGTCAGCACCACTTCATGGAAGTCGCCTTCCAGGGCTTTCTGGCGGGTGTTCAGGTCCAGCGAGACATTCGGCTCCCACTGCTGGCGGAAGATCTGCGGGCTCTTCGGAGCCTCGAACGACAGATCGCGCACGTAGATGCGCTGCAGGGAGAACTGTGGGCTGTTGTCTGCAGCCGCGCCGTTGGTCTGTTGGTCAGTCATGGCAGATCCTTATCCTAATGTTTTCGAATGCAGTGCAAAGTCAGGCCGCCAGCAGCGCGTCGAGCTTGCCCGCGCGCTCCAGGGCATAAAGGTCATCGCATCCACCGACGTGCGTACTGCCGATCCAGATCTGCGGTACCGAAGTACGGCCGGCCTTCTGGCTCATTTCGGCGCGCAGCTGCGGCTTGCCGTCGACCTTGATCTCGTCGAACGCCACGCCCTTGCTCTCGAGCAGGTACTTGGCGCGCATGCAGTAGGGGCAGTAGTCGCTGGAGTAGACGATGACGGGCTTCATATCACTTCACCAGGGGCAGGTTATCGGCTTTCCAGCTGGATACGCCACCGCTCAGCTTGGCCGCGGTGTAACCAGCCTTGAGCAGCTCGCGGCAGATGGTGCCGGACTGCTGGCCCATCGCGTCGACGACGATCAGGGTCTTCTCTTTATGTTTTTCCAGCTCGGTCATACGGCTGACCAGCTTGTCCTGCGGGATGTTCACCGCACCGACGATGTGCCCGGCGGAATACTCCTTGGCAGGGCGAATATCGATGACCAGCGCCTTGTCGGCGTTGACCAGCGCGGTCAGCTGGCCGTTGCTCAGGCTCTGGCCACCACGACGCACTTCGTTGATCAGCAGCAGGACCAGCAGAACGACGAAGATCGCCACCAGGATGAAGTGATCTGTCGCGAATTGAATCAGGTGAGCAACCATCGGGGGTGTTCCAGGCGATTGAAAATGGCGGCCAGTATACACAGCCCCCCATGACCACCAAAGCCCGGTGGGCCACCGGCAAAACCGGCTTCATGTTGCATATCCGACAGCGCTGGTCGGACAAGGGGAGGAATATTCGCCGTCGGTGGCGGATTTGCCCTAAAATGCGTGTCTTTATCATCTTTGAACAACCGTGAGTTTGATTGATGACGAGTACGCCTAAACCCCTGGTCCTGATTATCCTGGATGGCTTCGGACACAGCGAAAGCCCCGAATACAACGCCATCTTCGCCGCCAACACACCGGTCTACGACCGCCTGCGCGCCACCCAGCCGCACGGTCTGATCTCGGGGTCCGGCATGGACGTGGGCCTGCCCGACGGGCAGATGGGCAACTCTGAAGTCGGTCACATGAACCTCGGCGCCGGCCGCGTGGTGTACCAGGACTTCACCCGGGTCACCAAAGCCATCCGCGACGGCGAGTTCTTCGCAAACCCGGTGCTCACCGGCGCGGTGGACAAGGCCGTCAGTGCCGGCAAGGCCGTGCATATCCTCGGCCTGCTCTCCGACGGTGGCGTGCACAGCCACCAGGACCACCTGGTGGCCATGGCCGAACTGGCGGCCCAGCGTGGCGCCGAGAAGATCTACCTGCACGCCTTCCTCGACGGCCGCGACACCCCGCCGCGCAGCGCCCAGTCGTCCATCGAACTGCTCGACGCCACCTTTGCCAAGCTGGGCAAGGGCCGTATCGCCAGTCTGATCGGCCGCTACTACGCGATGGACCGCGATAACCGCTGGGACCGTGTAAGCGCCGCCTACAACCTGATCGTCGATAGCGCCGCCCAATACACCGCCGACAGCGCCGTGGCCGGCCTCGAGGCAGCCTACGCCCGTGACGAGAGCGACGAGTTCGTCAAGGCCACGCGCATCGGCGAAGCGGTCACGGTCGAGGATGGCGACGCAGTCATCTTCATGAACTTCCGCGCCGACCGTGCCCGCGAGCTGTCGCGGGTGTTCGTCGAGCCTGACTTCAACGAATTCCCACGCAACCGCCAGGCAAAACTGGCCGCCTTCATCGGCCTGACCCAGTACTCGGCGAAAATCCCGGCGCCAGCGGCCTTTGCTCCGTCCAGCCTGAACAATGTGCTCGGCGAGTACCTGGCGAAGAACGGCAAGACCCAGCTGCGCATCGCCGAAACCGAGAAATACGCCCACGTCACCTTCTTCTTCTCCGGCGGCCGTGAAGAGCCGTTCGAAGGCGAAGAGCGCATCCTGATCCCGTCGCCGAAGGTCGCCACCTACGACCTGCAGCCGGAAATGAACGCCCCCGAGGTGACCGACCGCATCGTCGAGGCCATCGAGCAGCAGCGTTTTGACGTGATCGTGGTCAACTATGCCAACGGCGACATGGTCGGCCACACCGGCGTGTTCGAGGCAGCGGTCAAGGCGGTCGAGGCCCTCGACACCTGCGTCGGCCGCATCGTCGAGGCACTGGCAAAGGTCGACGGCGAAGCGCTGATCACCGCCGACCACGGCAACGTCGAGCAGATGGAAGACGCCTGCACTGGCCAGGCGCACACCGCCCATACCAGCGAGCCAGTGCCGTTCATCTATGTCGGCAAACGCAAGGTCAAGGTGCGTGACGGCGGCGTGCTGGCCGACGTGGCGCCGACCATGCTCAAGCTGCTGGGATTGGAAAAGCCCGCAGAGATGACCGGTACCTCAATTCTGGTCGACCTGTAACAGAGCGTGGGAGGGGGGGAAGGGGCGGGGGGGGGGGGGGGGGGGAGGGAGGTAGAGCCCATCT